>NZ_JBEBVH010000119.1:0-11440 GCF_040392825.1 Pseudopedobacter sp. | reverse complement strand
CAGAAATAATCTCTACAACAGGGAAGAAAATAGAATAATACCAGTTAGAACGGATGTGAGCATCCCGATGTTCGGCATTTATTTTTTTGAATTTATCAAATTCCTGATCCTCTCTTGCAAAATATTGTATAATGCTGATTCCGCTGATATGTTCCTGTAAAAATGTATTCAGTTTAGCCACCTGTGTTCTTACATCCTGGAAAGCAGATTTTATAGCTTCTTTAAAAATGTAAGTAGCAATAATCAGCAAAGGCATAGGAAGTAGTACAATTAATGTAAGCCGCCAGTCTATATAAAACATGAAGCCAATAACAGCAATTAACTGAAGAATATCACCTATAATAACAATCAGGCCTTCAGAAAAAATATCGGCAATAGTTTCCAGGTCAGATACCGTTCTGGTGATTAACTGCCCAATAGGAGTTTTGTCGAAATATTTTAATCGAAGTTTGGTGATGTGGTTGAAGACATCTTTTCTCAAATCTTTAATAACCGACTGCCCAAGAGAGTTAGTTAAAAAGGTATGGTAGTACTGTACAACGGTCTGAACAATTAAAGTGACTACAAGAATGACAGACATATTTACCAGGCCATTGTAATCACTGTAGACTACATAATCATCAATAATATGTTGTATCAGGAAGGGTCTAATCGGAGCCAGAGCTGCTATAGCCAAAGTTAAGATTACCGACCAAAAGAACATTTTTTTATAAGGTCTGGCATAAGCGAAAACACGCTTTAATAAGTTCCAGTCGTACGTTTTTCCAGAGGTATTGCTCATTTTAAATTTCTTCTATAGCTTCTGTAATATACGGATAGCAAACTTCAGTTAAAAATAATCCGCAAGCAGGAACTGATGCGCCTGCATTAGATCTTTTCTTACTCTCGATAACATTTTTAATGTGTTCTACCCCATGTTTTCCCTTTCCTATTTCTGTTAAAGTACCAACAATGGCTCTCACCATATTCCTTAAAAACCTGTTTGCAGTAATATGAAATACTATTCCATCATTCCTCACTTCCCATTCGGCCCGGCTCACCATACAAATATTGGTGAAATTAGCAGCGTTAGCTTTGCAGAATGCTCCAAAATCTTCGTAATCCAATAGGTAAGATGCAGCAATATTCATGGCCTCTACATTTAGAGATTCTTTATGCAGCCAGCTTGTATAAGTCTTAAACGGATTTTTATTGAAATGGATATGATACTCGTAAGATCTTCTGATAGCATCAAACCTGGCATGAGCATCATCATGAACCTTGTGTAAATGCTTAACCGCGATGTCATACGGCAACAGCGAATTAATGCCTTTTAGAAACCTGATTTCCTGATTTTCTGAGAATGCTTTATTAATATCAAAATGGGCGTAAAATTGTGTGGCATGTACACCTGTGTCTGTTCTTCCACAACCTAAAGACTCTATTTTCTCACCAAAAAAAGTAGATAAAGCATAATCCAGTTTTTCCTGCACAGTAACAGCATTGGGTTGATATTGCCAGCCATGGTAATGAAGCCCATGGTAGCTAATCTCTATAAAAAATCTCTGTTTTTCTGACACACTGCAAATTTAATTTTAATTGAATGACTTGAGCATATTTTAAAAGTCATAAGATATATTTTTTATTAAGTTTGTTTATAGATGGCAATGAAAAAAAGTAAACATGTATGTAATATAAGTAACTGCTTTATGTGCCGGCATGTGGCAGAAGACTGGAGAAAGTTGATAGCAATATCTGCAACGCAGATTTTATTGAAAAAGGGTGAACAGTTTATAAAAGAAGGCGAACCCATGGCAGGTGTCTATTTTGTAAATAAGGGAACGGTAAAAGTCCATAAATCATGGCAGGAAAAAGAGCTTATAGTTCGTTTTGCAAGTAATGGAGCCATAGTAGGGCACAGAGGAATTTATACCGATTACAACAACGAAAATGTTTATCCGATTTCTGCTACAGCAATAGAACCTGCAGAAGTATGTTTTGTTGATCTGTCTTTTTTTATGTCTACGCTGCGTGTAAATTCGGGGTTTACCTTCGAGTTAATGATGTTTTTTGCTGAAGAACTGAGACAGTCTGAACAAAAGATGAGAAACCTGGTGCATATGACAGTAAAAAGCAGATTGGCTCTGGCCTTGTTTAAATTAGAAGACCAGTTTGGGATTTCGGATGATGGGGCTATTGCCATAAATTTAAGTAAACAGGATTTAGCTTCTTTTATAGGAACAACCTATGAAACTTTGTTTAGAATGATTACCGAACTGGTAAATCAGGATCTGATAGAAGTGAGTGGTAAAAAGACAATAATTAAAAATCGGGACGGTTTAAAACAGGTTATCGAAACTTGTTAAACTTTAGGAATTTCAACCGAGTGGAGAAAATACACTGGTAGGTAAGGGAAAATGATTCTCATCCGGCTCAGTCGAAAAATCCCGATTATTAAGAAGCGTTAAAATTTATATCCGATACCTATCCCTGCTTTCCAGTTTCCATTTTGTGTGCTTGTTTTAGCATTGTAAAAAAATGGTATTTGCAGAGCCAGATGTTTGTACAAAGCTGTTGCTCCAAAACCAAGCGTGGGGGTTACTGTTGTATTTTGACTGGCAGTGCTTTTGTCTTCTTTTATCCGTAATGAGGGTAGTAATCCTGCCATTAAAGAAAAAGGTTTTTTTGATAGTTTGACAGCCGGTCCTGTACAATTTATATACATGCTTTTATCTGTATATCCTGTAACGATAATCCCTTCAAAAAGAGAACTTTTTACAGCTGTAGATTGAGCTAAAGAACTAAATGTTGAACAAAGCAAAGCCATTCCGCTTAATGCGGTTAATCTGATGTAGTGAGTCATATGTCGAGTTTATAAGTTTGTAATTATTATATAGAAGGAGATGTTTTTTGAGATTTGTTGTAAGTGTAATAGATAGCCATACCGGTAAATAATAAGCCACCCACAATATTGCCCGCAGTTACAATTAGTTGATTATAAAGCCACCAGTCAGCGATACTTACATTTGCGCCAAACATAATTCCGGCAGGGATAACAAACATATTTACCACAGCATGTTCATATCCTAAAGCGAAGAAAATGAAAATAGGAATACCCGCTGCCAGTATTTTGCCTAAGGTAGATTTAGATGTCATAGACATAACAACTCCCATGCACACCATCCAGTTGCAAAGAATAGCCTTCACGAAAGCAGAAAATAAACCATGTGCTCCATTTTGGGCATAAGCAATTGTTTTTTTCTCACTTGCGCTAATAAGCATCTGCTCAATTACCTTACTGCTTTCAGACGAAGCTGCCCAAAAAAGAACTGCAAAAAGTACACTTCCTAAAAGATTGCCCATAAATACCCAGAATAAATTGCGGTACATGATTTTTGCGGAAATATGTTTTTCCATCCATGCTAAAGGAATTAAAGAGAAGCTGCCTGTAACCAATTCGAGTCCAAGGATAACAATAATTACAAAGCCAACAGGGAAAACAAACGCACCTACCAAGCTTAAGGTAGTCTGTGATGTAGCCATAAAAGCAAGCGTTACTGAGATAGCCAGTAAAGCTCCAGAAAGGCTTCCCCTGATTAAAAGATCTCTGATAGATAATTTTGATTTGTTAATAGCAGCAGTCATCATGGTGTCTGCTACTTCTTTTGGTGCAATATAGTCCATGTTTTTTTAGTTTATTAGTTCATTAGTTCATTGAGTTCATTAGTCTTTGTCCTTTAGTCTTTGTCCTTTATGCAACTCCTATATAAACTATTCCATTTTCAATTTTTACAGGATCGGTTTTGATATGTCCGCATTCTCCTCCGTTCAGGCATTCGCCTGTTGCTAACGAGAAATTTTTTTTGTGGAAAGGACAGGCAATTTTAGGTTCTCCGTCTAAAGACCCAATCATGCCTCTGCTTAACACCATCTGTTTTCTGTGTGGGCATTCGTTTTGGGTCGCATACCATTCATTCCGTCTGGTGAAATGAAATAACGCAATCTGGTTTTCACCATACTTTACGCAAACACCGCCATTTTCGGCTGCATCTTCCACTTTACAGGCTAAAAGCCAATTCATTTGTTCCATAATGATTCAAGTTAAAAGTTGATAATAAGTTAATTAGTCTCGGTAAGTTGCCAGTCCGCTGCCCGTTTTTGACCACGCATCTCGTCAAACTTAACCGTTGGATCTTTTTCTTCGGGAGCATTAACAAAATGGCTGAACTTCTTCCTGATATCAGGATCTTCAATAGCCGCTTTCCATTCGCATTTATAGGCGTTAACCAGTGCTTCCATTTCTATTTCCCATTGCTGGTTCATGCCTAAACTATCGTTAATAACTACATTTCTGAGATATTCTATACCGCCTTCCATTTTATTAAGCCAGGTAGCCGTACGGGTTAACGGATCAGCGGTTTTAATATAAAACATGAGGAACCTGTCTATATATTTAATACAGGTTTCGCTGTCAATATCAGTAGCTAGTAATAAAGCATGTTGCGGTTTGCTTCCCCCATTACCGCAAACATATAAGTTCCATCCTTTTTCTGTTGCTATGATTCCAAAGTCTTTACTTTGTGCCTCGGCACATTCCCGTATACATCCGCTAACAGCCGATTTGATTTTGTGCGGAGCTCTAAGTCCGCGATATCTTTCCTCTACCCTTACCGCAAAAGATACGCTATCGTGTAAGCCAAAACGGCACCAGGTACTTCCTACGCAGCTTTTTACAGTCCTTAGAGCCTTTCCATAGGCATGTCCGCTTTCGAAGCCAGCGGCAATAAGTTCTTCCCAAATGAATGGTAAGTCGCTTAAATGTGCACCAAAAAGGTCTATACGTTGTCCTCCGGTTATTTTTGTATATAACCCATATTTCTTTGCCACATTACCAATTACTATCAATTTATCCGGTGTAATTTCTCCTCCCGGAATTCTGGGAACTACAGAATAAGTTCCGCCTTTTTGGATGTTGGCCAGAAATCTGTCATTACTATCCTGGGCAGTGTCATTTCCTTTGGCTAAAATCATATCATTCCAAATACTGGCTAAAAGAGAAGAAACCAATGGTTTGCAGATTTCGCATCCGTCACCTTTTCCAACACTATCTAACACTTCGTTATAGCTTTTTAACCCATGTATTTTAACAAGATCAAATAATTCCTGTCTGCTGAAATTGAAATGTTCGCATACGACATTTCTGACATATTTCCCGTTCTGTTTTAAAGTGTAAGTAACCAGTTCTTTAACCATAGGAGTACAACCCCCGCAA
Source organism: Pseudopedobacter sp. (assembly GCF_040392825.1). NCBI lineage: Bacteria > Pseudomonadati > Bacteroidota > Sphingobacteriia > Sphingobacteriales > Sphingobacteriaceae > Pseudopedobacter > Pseudopedobacter sp. The sequence continues at coordinate 6,189 of NZ_JBEBVH010000119.1, read as the reverse complement.
CCACTGCCTGCTTTAGTGCATTTTTTTACCTGATCTGTATTTTCACAACCTTGTTCTGTTACAGCGGTGCAGATGTTGCCTTTGGTAACGCCCTCGCAGCTGCAAATTAGTGCACTATCCGGTAAAGAAGCAATGCCTGATTGGTTGCTTTTACTATCACTCCTGTTTCCTAAGATCAGGTCTTCGGGTTGCGGAGGTAAGACAATTTTATTGTTAACTGTTTGCAGAAGCATGTTATATGAACTTGCTTCGCCAATCAATATACCTCCGATAAGGAATTTTCCATCGTTGCTGATGTTTAAGCGCTTGTATATGCCTTTATTAGAATCTTCAAATACAATGGTTTTGGCAAAAGGTTCGGAAATGAACGGATCTCCAAAGCTGGCAACATCTACACCTATTAGCTTTAGTTTTGTACTCATATCAAATCCGTTGAATAATTTGGTTCCGTTGCAAATATGGGTAGCTGCTACTTCTGCCATTTCATATCCGGGGGCGACTAACCCGTATACCATATTATCGAAAAGTGCACACTCACCAATAGCATATATATTCGGATCGGAAGTTTGCATATATTGATTTACCGAAATTCCTCCCCGTTCTCCGGTTTCCAGTCCGCAAGCTTTTGCAAGTTCGTCTCTCGGCCTTATCCCTGCAGATACAATTAAGATATCTGTTTGAAGCTCTGTTCCGTCTGTGAATTTTAATCCTGATATACGTTCTTTGCCCTCTACGCTGGCTGTGCTTTTATTAAGGTATACAGACAGGCCTAATTCTTTGAGTTTATTTTTTAGGATGTTGCTGCCTGTTAAATCTATTTGTTTAGGCATTAATCTGGGATTATACTCTATCACGGAAGTGTCCTGGATGTTAAGATCTTTGAGAGCCTTTGCAGCTTCCAGTCCTAATAAGCCGCCTCCCAGAATAGTACCTTTCTTAGCAGTTTTTGCATAATTCTGTATTAAATCTAAATCTTCTATTGTGCGATAAACAAAAACTCCCTCTTTGTCTATTCCGGGAATTTTAGGTACAAAAGCAGAAGACCCAGTTGCTATAACCAGATAATCGTAGGAAGTTGTATTGCCTTTTGAAGAATAAATAATTTTATTCTCTCTGTCTATTTTAATGATAGGGTCGTTTAAAAAAAGATCAATTTTATGGTCTTTATACCAGGGATTATTACATAAAGAAAGATCCTGAGCAGTCTTTCCATTGAGGTATTCACTCAAATGTACGCGGTCATACGCACTTCTTGGTTCTTCACCAAAGATAATAATGTTGAATTCGTTAGTTTTTTTTATAAGTTTTTCACAAAACTTATGTCCAACCATTCCATTTCCTATTATAATTATGTTTTTGTTGTTCATAATATTAATTTTTTGTGTCTTTTTATAAAAATATGATTTAAACAATGCTAATATATTATGTTTTTGTTATAAATTTCAAATTTTTATGACTAAAATTCATTTTTTATTTGATTTTTTAATAATAAAATGGTGTTTTTTATAAAAATATTAGTGATTTTTGTTGGTGTATTTTGAGTTTTTTATAAAAAATGAATATTTTATTATTTTTTAATGTGTTTTGTTTGGTTTTTTTTGTGTTTTTTTAAAAAAGTTATAAAAATTATGGATTTAATGGTAAAAAATAAGGTGATTCCGAAATTATGGTTGGTTGGTGCGGGTCCCGGCGATCCGGAATTAATAACAATGAAGGGATTTAATGTTTTAAAGAAGGCTTCTGTGGTTTTATATGATAATTTGGCGAATGAAAAATTGTTAAATATAGTTTCGGACTCTTGTTTAAGAATATATGTGGGTAAAAAACCTTACGGGAATTATGTTTCACAGGAAGAAATCAATCAAATGATTAAAAACTACGCATATAAATATAAAGAGGTTGTAAGGTTGAAGGGAGGGGACCCATTTATTTTTGGCAGAGGTTTTGAAGAAATGGTGTATGCCAGGGAAAATGGGATCGATGCAGAGTATGTTCCCGGTATTTCCAGTATGCAGGGCGCAGGAATAAATGGAATTCCATTGACACATAGGGGAGTTTGCGAAGGTTTTTGGGTGGTTACCGGAACAAAGACGGACAGATCTTTATCTCTTGATCTTAAATTAGCGATGAAAAGTAATGCGACTGTTGTGGTTTATATGGGAATGAAAAAGTTAGATGAGATTTCAGAGGTTTATATTTCCGGAGGAAAAGGAAATATTCCGGCTGCGATTATTCAACATGCTACCCTGAAAAATCAAAAGATGGTGATAGGAGAGGTCAGGAATTTGAAAGTAATGGCTGACCAAAAGATGTTAACCTATCCGGCAATTATTGTTATTGGTAAAACAGTGGGTTTAAACTCTGTAGTTGTATAGTAAAGGTCTGTGTTTTCAATAATAGCAGATGTTGAATGAATATTGAAATTATTGGTATTGAATAATAATGTGCATTATTGTTCAGGCAAAGTTAAAAATTCTATTTTTGTAATTATGATACAAAGAATACAATCTATTTATCTTTTCTTAGCCTCTTTGGCTTTGTTTTTACTATTTGTTTTTCCCTTGGCGAATGTATTTGACGTTACGGGAGCAAAGCGCATAAAAATCACCGGCATTTATGAAATTGCTGAAAATGGGTTAATACAAAAAGAAAGTTTTATTCTGTTAACTATTGTAACGGTTATTCTGGCTATTATTCCTTTGATACTTATATTCCTTTATAAAAACAGAAAGAAGCAGATGATACTCGTTTATGTCACTGTTATACTAGTTCTGCTGTATAGCTACTGGCTTTCCACTATTCTGAAAAATTCAACAGCATTAACACTGCAGGTTAGCGATTATGGGATTGGAATAGGATTGTCTTCTATAGCGGTCCTTTTTTTAATCTTAGCTGCAAGGGGAATTAGAAGTGATGAAAGGTTAATTAAATCTGCCGATAGATTACGATAACTAACGAAAAAGATAATAAAGAGAGCTGGTTCCATCAGGACCAGCTTTATTTTTGACCCCTCTTTTGTCTCTTTTATTTAAGAAATAGTTGTTTCTTTTACAATCAGAACCGGTTCGGGAAGCATGTCGTCTTTTTCCAATTCTTCTTTAACGGGGCAGTATCCCGAAGTTCCTCTTCCAATAAGACCACAGGCAAGAGCTAAAGATGTTGCCGCAATAATAGGATGCGAGAAAATATTCTTAATTCCTTTCAAAGCAAAATAAGAACCTGTAGCAATAGATAATACTCTTTCGGTTTTACTCAGATTGGTATAATGGGTTTCTTTAATCCCAACCTCTTCTAAAAGCTGTTTTGTGCTTCTCATTACGTTTTTCATAGTTTTTCTTTTTAATGTAATAAGAGAAATGCAATAATTATGCCTTTACTTGTTGATATTTATTTTCTTTATGGTTATATTTAAGGTTTGTTTTGAAAAATTATAAACCATAAAAAAATGAAAAAACTTCTATTTATTCTATTTTTTGCTTTTAAAGGTGTGACTGTTGAATGTATGGCTCAATTATTAGAAATTGATTTTGATGATTCTAAGTCAATTGAAAGCTATGTTTCATCTAATCCTGATGTGAATCAATTGTCGGCTATAGACAAGTCTAATAAAGAACGAGGGAGGATTACCGTGGAATCGAATATGTTGAAATTTACCAGAGAAACCCAAGAGACTGTTTCAATTAGCTTTTCACGAACAAAGGCTTTCTCTGGTTCTCCAAAAATTTTAATTATCGAATTTGATATTCAGGTTTCGGGAAATTCTGCGAAGGAGACATCTGCGGCAATGTTTCAAATAGGCGATAGTTTCACCACATCAAATTCTAGTAACGGAAATGTTCATTCACGTTTTAGTGTTAATTTTTCTGATACTCCAGGAGAATTTTCTCTTAAAGATTCGAAACGAGGCGGAGCATCAGGAAGCCCTTTGTCAGGCAAAAAAAGAATTAAATTTATTGTAAATAATTTAGGTAGTACTTACTCTTATGATATTGAAGGAAGAAATCATCAGCTTGAGTCGGCAAAGTGGGATTTGTTTATAGACGGCGAAGCTTATTTACTTGGAAAAGAATCTACTGATCCATTTGCACAATTAGAACATATTAAATTTTTTTTTGACGGGGGAATAGGTTCAATTTCTATAGGGAATATACTAGTTCATGTTCCAACTATACTGCCAGTTCAATTAGAGTACTTTAATGTGTCACATCGAAATAATCTAGTTAACCTTTCATGGAAAACTTCTTATGAAAGCAAAGTAAAAGCTTTTGAGATACATAAATCTTCAAATGGAAAAGACTTCGAAAAAATTACATCTTTAAAAAGCAGAGGTAAAAGTGCTTATTCTTACAAGGACGAATATCCCACTAACGGAACAAGCTATTACAAATTACTTCAGGTGGATGAGAATGGAAATACAGAGGAACTATCGGTTAAATCCCTAAACGTAAATGGCGACATAGATTTTATGGTTTATGCCACTTCAGATGGTTTGATTGTTAATTATGAAGGGCAAAGAGATGGAATTGCAACACTGATATTAAGCAAAATAAACGGACAAAAAATTTTAGACCGGAAAATTGCTTTTAGCGAAGGTGTCAATAAACTTTACCTGGGCGCAATTCTTAACGAGGGGATTTATTTAGTAAATGCAGATTTTGATGGCGATAAATATGTGAAAAAACTCGCCTTAAAATAGAGCAGGCTGTATATTCTTAAAATATTATTAGAATAAGACCCGAAATATAAGCTTAAATAGCTTTTAAGAATAGTATTGAGTTTTAACATAGTTTTCTGATTTTAAAAGTAAGAGAGAAATTGTTCTGCTTCGCTTCGGGACTTCTTCGGAAATGGAAGGTATTTCTCGAAGAAGTCCCGAAGCGATCTCGAAGAAATGTTGAAAGTACTTCGCAGAATACTGCAAATACTTGTAAATAGTAGCAAGCCCTGTTATCTCTGTTTTGAAGGTATTAATTTGGCTGAAATAAATACTTTCAAAAGCCAGGATCTTAACAGCTTATTTTGCTATTTCATTGTAAATCAAATAAAAATTTGTTTTTTAGCATTAAAGTCCGTATGTTTGCGCCCTATTTTGGCGATGTTGCCAAAATCTTATAAATATTCATGAACCCATTCAATGAACTGGGGATCCGTCATGATATTGTTAATGCGATAACTGAGTTAGGATTTACAAATCCAACTCCAATCCAGGAAAGTGCCATTCCAGTCTTGTTATCAGGCAGCAACGATTTTGTCGGATTAGCCCAAACCGGAACAGGGAAAACGGCCGCATTTGGTCTTCCTTTGTTAGAGCTGATAGACAACACAAAAAATCACCCACAAGCATTAATTTTATGCCCAACACGTGAATTGTGTTTACAGATCAGTAATGATTTAAAGAATTTCTCTAAAAATTTAAAAAATGTTAATGTAGTAGCCGTTTACGGTGGTGCAAACATTGTTAACCAATTAAGAGAAATTAAACGAGGTGTACAGATAGTAGTGGCTACACCAGGTCGTATGTTAGATATTATCAATAGAAAAGCTATTGATTTCTCTAATGTAAATTACGTTGTTTTAGATGAAGCCGATGAAATGTTAAACATGGGTTTCCAGGATGATATTAACGATATCTTATCTACAACACCAGATACTAAAAAAACATGGTTATTCTCTGCAACAATGCCTAAAGAGGTAAGAAGAATTGCAGAAAACTACATGACCAACCCTCACGAGTTAACCGTAGGAAAACAAAATAGTGGAAATGCCAATATTGAGCATGAATACTATATTGTTAAAGCCCGTGATAAATACGCAGCATTTAAGCGTATTGTAGACTTTAACCCAGACATTTTTGGTATTGTTTTTTGCCGTACCAAGATAGAAACGCAAGAAATTGCTGAAGCTTTGGTTAAAGATGGCTACAATGCAGATTCATTACATGGTGACTTGTCGCAACAGCAACGTGATAAGGTAATGAAACGTTACCGTGAAAAGAACTTGCAGCTTTTAATTGCTACAGACGTTGCAGCAAGAGGTATTGACGTTAATAACGTTACACACGTAATTAACTATTCTTTGCCAGATGAAATTGAAAATTATACGCATAGAAGTGGTAGAACTGCAAGGGCAGGAAGAACAGGTGTTTCCATAGCGATTATCAATTCCAGAGAGATTCACAAAATCCGTCAG
>NZ_JBEBVH010000118.1:0-11471 GCF_040392825.1 Pseudopedobacter sp. | reverse complement strand
ACATCAATACAGGGAGACTTGAAGAAATAATCCAATATGCAAAGTGTATTACTTTTATAATGGGATGCCTGCCTGACGAAATGATGAGTGGCATCTGCATTAACTTGGTGCGAATGTGTACCCGTTTCACACAGACGTTAAGTTAGGAAGGAAAATATATAAACGAAGGATCCGTCATCTATCCATAACAATGCTAAAAAAACTTTACGATAGCAAATACCTCTTATTACTCCACAAAAAGCAAAACCAAATTCCGCTTCTACGGGTTAAATACATAATTATACAAATATCTTACTATGGAAACCAATAGACTATCTCAGAGAATGAACCAGGCACTTAATGCTCAGGTTACATTAGAAGCATTTTCTGCTCAGGTGTATTTAATGTTATCAAGCTGGGCAGATGATGCTAAACTAGACGGAATTTCTGCATTTCTGATAAAACACAGTCAGGAAGAACGTGTCCACATGGCTAAAATTATGGAATATATTCAGGAAAGAGGAGGTAAAGTAACTATAGAAGCCATACCCAAACCATCTCCAGAACCTACAAACACAAAAGAATGTTTCGAAATGGTTCTACAACAGGAAATCGAAAACAGTGAAGCTATTTACAGACTGGTAGATTTAAGTATGTCTGAAAGAGACTGGGCTACCTTCAACTTTTTACAATGGCTGGTAGCCGAACAAAGAGAAGAAGAAAAGCTTGCATTAACCCTGCTTGACAAAGTTAATCTGGCAGGAGGAAAAGATGCTTCTCATGCCTCTATTTACGAACTGAATAAAGATATTGGAGAAACAGGACAGGAATTCCCAACAGCAGATGAAGAAAATCCACTGTTATAGCAGATGAAAATTATATAAGGTTTATTCTACTTTAAAATTTTCCTTACGGAATGGTGTTTCCTGAATTATCTATAAAAATTCAGGAAACATCATTTATACTTTAGGACTGCTTTCTAACGTATTTGGTTAATATCACAATCATCTGCCCTTCTACCCTGCCTTCTATATATTCATGATTGTTCGGATCCAGTTTAATACCTTTTACCACTGTTCCTAATTTCGCACTTAAAGATGATCCTTTTACATCCAAAGTTTTTATAAGTACAACAGAATCTCCGTCAAAAAGCTGATTACCATTACTGTCTTTATGCACTTCTGCATTACCACTATTATGTTCATCACCTGCAGCTTTTGCCCATTCAAGCGTTTCGTCATCCAGATATAGAATATCTAAATTGTCCTGTGCCCAGGCCTCATTTTTCAATCTGTTCAGCATTCTCCATGCTACAACCTGAACTGCAGGAATCTCACTCCACATCGTTTCACCTAACACTGTCCAATGCGATGGTTCTAATTCTTCTGTTCTATTTATTTGATTTAAACACTTCTCGCAAACCAGAAATGTATTCTCTAAGGTGGTGATTGAATCTGGTTTAGCCTCGTAAACCATTAATTTTTCGGTCGAATGACACAATTCGCAAGTATTTCCGCTTCTTTCTTGCAATTCTTGTTCTAATTTCATCTTTCGGTTATAAATTTCAAATCTAATATTTTATTTACGATAGAGACACCTCATTGGTCTTTAAATTGTATTATTTAAATAGACATTCATATATCATGGTGTCCAAAATGTATCTTTGCGCCCTTAATTTTCTTATTGAGATGTTGAAAAAAAGTTTGCTTTCCCTTGCCTTCGGATCTTTTGCTATTGGAATGACAGAATTCACCATGATGGGAATTCTGCCGGACATAGCTAAAGACCTTCAAATAGATATTCCAACTGCAGGCCATCTAATAGCACTTTATGCGTTAGGTGTTGTTGTTGGAGCTCCCTTATTAGTGATGCTGGCTTCCAAATATCCGTCTAAGAAGGTATTAATCTGGCTGATGCTGTTGTTTACCATATTTAATGGTTTATTTGCATTTGCTCCCGAACATAATTCCTTAATGCTATTACGATTCCTTTCGGGGCTGCCTCACGGTGCATTCTTTGGCGTTGGGTCTGTCGTAGCGGCAAAAATTGCAGATCGCGGAAAAGAGGCACAAGCCATTAGTATCATGTTTACAGGTATGACCATTGCTAATCTTGCCGGTGTACCCTTAGGCACATTTGTAGGGCATCATTTTTCATGGAGAATTTCATATGCTGTTATTGCCTTATTTGGCCTGGCTACTATGATGGCGGTAAAAGTATGGCTGCCAAATGTAAAAAACGAGAATGAAACCTCTTTAAAAGGTCAGCTTCAATTCTTTAAAACCTGGAAAGCATGGTTGCTCGTTGCAGTTATTTCAATTGGAACCGGCGGTTTATTTGCCTGGTTAAGCTATATAGCTCCGCTAATGACCAACATCACGAAGCTAAATCCAAACCAGATACCTTTTATCATGATCCTGGTAGGACTTGGAATGTGTTTTGGGAATCTTATTGGCGGAAAATTATCCGATACCATAGGTGCTACACAGGCAGCAATTGTATCCTTCAGTTCTATGGCTATATGTTTAATTATTGTTTATTTCACATCTCACATAGCTGCCGCAGCCTATATCATGTCTTTTGTTACCGGTATTGTTTCTTTTACTGCAGGGTCACCTTTGCAAATGATGTTGATTAATACCGCTAAAGGTTCCGAAACATTGGCTGCTGCTGCAGGACAGGCTAGCTTTAATATAGGCAATACATTTGGAGCTTACTTTGGAGGCCTTCCTCTGGTTTATGGATTCGCCTACAACTCTCCTCTTTTAGTCGGAATTGGCATGGCTCTTAGCGGTGCTACTTTGGCATTAAGTTTTCTTATCTTGAACAAAAAAACCAAATAGGCATAAATTATATGGGATACGCAGAAGATAAAAAGTATGAAAATGTAGATTTCGTAATAGAAGACATCCGCGCCTTTTCTGAATATGAAAATTGCGTATTTATCAATTGCAATTTTTATGAAACCGATATTTCCCACGTCAAATTCATGGAATTCGAATTCAGAGACTGCAACCTGAGCATGGCAAAAACAAATGATACTGCTTTTAGAGATACCCATTTTAAAAACTGCAAAATGCTTGGCTTAAGGTTTGATAGCTGTAATCAATTTGGACTGGCCTTTACTTTCGAGAACTGCAACTTAAGCCACTCGTCTTTTTTCCAAAATAAAATCAGAAAAACAAAATTCTATAACTGTCACTTAGAAGGAGTCGACTTTTCCCAGAGTGACCTAAGCACCGCAAGTTTTGAAGAGTGCAATCTTAACATGGCTATTTTTGATAATACCATTATAGAAAAGGCAGACTTCAGGACCGCATGGGGATTTCAGATAGATCCTGAAAATAATTATATCAAAAAAGCAAGATTCAGCACATCAGGTTTACCTGGTCTTTTAACTAAATATAATATAGAGGTAGATTGATTTTTTTTGTTTTATCCATCCTATATAAGACAGTCTTAGACTCTCAATACCAGGCAAGAATGAAATATTTATTTATAGTTGCATTAATTCTGCTAACTTCTTGCAAACTAATCCCTGAAAAAAACAAAGTTGCCGATGCCGGCACATCAGATACAAATAAAATTGAATCTGCAGAAACCTTTACACTAACAGACAAGACAATAAAATTTCTTTGGCGTGACAGCAGCAATTCTATTGTCATCAACAAAGAATTTTGTAAAACAATCTCAGCCCCAGAAAAAGCGGTATTGGGCTATGTGGTAACCTTCATTGGGAATGAATGTTGGTGGGACGGAGACTATACTGAAAATAGAAGTAATTTAAAATGTGAAATATTGACCGCATTAGATTTGGGTTATCAATGTTCAGACAAACATTTAAACTTTCTTAGACATTGGTTTAAAAACGATTCAGCCTCACTAAATAAACTTGAAGCTTGTCCAACAACACCTAATACATCGACAACACAGGATACGTTTGATGAAATCATTTTGACAACAAAAGGAAACAGAATTTCGGTATTCTTTAAAGCAAACGGAATGAATATGCGAGAAGAAAAAAGCTGGAGCTGGTCAGAAACTGACTATTTCCAGCTCTACAATGATAACATTAAACTCATAAACATAGACCAGTCAAAAGTAAAGCTCCAACACTTTGATATAAGTGAATAAAGATAACGGGACACGTCTATAACATCAGTTATTGCAAACTCCACGTTGATCTACCCCTTTGCCTTATCCAGCAGATTTCCCCATTTTATCTAAACGGCAATACACTTATAGCTTTTCACTATTGGAATATAAAATTAATTGATTTTAATTATCTCAGCTAATCTCTTAATTTTATAGAACGTCAAAAGGAAAAAAGTGTTAACCTAATAACTTCTAAAAATGGAAAAAGAATCAAACGACATCAGCAAATGTCCATTTCATAACGGAACATTGCGTAACAGCGTTGCAGGTGGAGGTACTCAGAATAGAGATTGGTGGCCAAACCAATTAAAAGTTAGTATCCTAAGGCAACATGATACCAAATCTAATCCAATGGATAAAGGCTTTAATTATGCCAGAGAGTTTGAAAGTTTGGATTTAGCTGCTGTAAAAAGAGATTTACATGCGTTAATGACTGATTCTCAGGATTGGTGGCCAGCAGATTTCGGACATTACGGTCCATTATTTATTCGCATGGCCTGGCACAGCGCAGGAACTTATCGTGTTCAGGATGGTCGTGGAGGTGCAGGGGAAGGACAACAACGTTTTGCTCCCTTAAACTCCTGGCCAGATAATGTAAGTTTAGATAAAGCCCGTCGTTTATTATGGCCGATTAAACAAAAATATGGTCGTAAAATTTCCTGGGCCGACTTATTGATATTAACCGGAAATGTTGCTCTGGAATCAATGGGATTCGAGCCACTCGGATTCGCAGGCGGACGTGAAGATGTTTGGGAACCAAATACAGATGTTTATTGGGGTTCTGAAAACACCTGGTTAGGTGGTGATGTACGTTATGCTCATGGGTCGGAAGGTGTTGTTGAGAACCATGGTGTTTTAGTTTCTGATGACGATGCTGATGGCAAAGTCCACTCCCGTGATTTGGAAAATCCTCTGGCTGCAGTGCAAATGGGTTTAATCTACGTAAATCCGGAAGGGCCAGACGGAAATCCTGATCCAATTTTAGCAGCCAAAGACATACGTGACACTTTTGGCCGAATGGCCATGAATGATGAAGAAACCATCGCCTTAATCGCAGGAGGTCATACCTTTGGTAAAACTCATGGAGCTGCCTCTGCAGATCATGTTGGAAAAGAACCCGAATCTGCCGATATGGAAATGCAAGGCTTAGGCTGGCACAACTCTTATGGAACAGGTAAAGGTGGCGACACCATTACTTCTGGCCTGGAAGTTACCTGGACAAGTAAACCAACAGAATGGTCTAATCTATTTTTTGAATACCTATTCGATTTTGAATGGGAACTCAGTAAGTCTCCCGCAGGAGCACACCAATGGGAAGCTAAAAATGCTGAAGAGATTATTCCTCATGCACACGATCCTAATAAAAAAATTAAACCACGCATGTTAACTACGGACTTGTCACTGCGTTTCGATCCGGAATATGGAAAAATCTCCCGTCGTTTCCGCGATAATCCACAAGAATTTGCAGATGCATTTGCGAAAGCATGGTTTAAACTCACACATCGCGATATGGGTCCGCGTGAACGCTATTTAGGTCCCGAAGTTCCTCAGGAAATATTTATTTGGCAGGATCCTATTCCTGCGGTTAATCATGAATTAATTAACGAAACGGATGTCACATCTTTAAAACAACAGATTTTAGGATTGGGATTATCTGTTCCTGAACTGGTATCTACCGCCTGGGCTTCTGCATCTACTTTCCGTGGATCTGATAAACGTGGCGGAGCAAACGGTGCCCGAATCCGTTTAGAACCAATGAAAAGTTGGGAAGTTAACAATCCTGCACAACTAACCAAGGTCTTAAACGCTTTAGAGGGATTGCAAAATCAATTCAATGCAACAGGCAAAAGAGTTTCATTAGCAGATTTAATAGTTTTAGGTGGAGTAGCCGCGGTTGAAAAAGCTGCTAACGATGCTGGTTATAACGTTACTGTTCCATTTACTCCGGGTCGCATGGATGCTTCTCAGGAACAAACCGAAATAGATTCTATAGCATACCTGGAACCTGTTGCAGACGGATTCAGAAATTATCGCAAGTACAAAAACCAGGCAGTTTCCACAGAAGAGTTATTAATTGATAAAGCTCATTTATTGACTTTAACAGCTCCGGAACTAACTGTTTTAGTAGGTGGCATGCGCGCTTTAGACACTAACTACGATAACTCTAAACATGGTATATTTACAGATCGCCCGGGACAATTAACCAATGATTTCTTTGTAAATTTATTGGATATGGGAACTGAGTGGAAAGCGATGGATCAGACAAAAGAAGTCTATTTGGGAGTCTGTCGCAAAACAGGTCAGCCTAAATGGACCGGGACCAGAAGTGATCTGGTTTTCGGATCTAACGCCGAATTAAGGGCATTGGCCGAAGTTTATGCAAGTAACGACGCCAAAGAAAAATTTGTTAATGATTTTATCGCCGCCTGGAGCAAGGTAATGGACTTAGACAGATTTGATTTAAAGGTCTAAAAATAACAATTTTCTGAATTTTAATTAAAAAGGCACTTTTGACAGAGTGCCTTTTTTAATATTTGAGGAAGCAGTACCTAAACACTTTCAATGAATGTTTTATAAAAATCAAGGTATTTTCTCTACTAAAATCTTGTTAGCAGCCTTATCATAGTAAGTACAAGTCATTTCTTCGGCACACACGGTCCATTTTTCTATACCTGATTTCGAAGCATCATCACAGAACATAAAATAATCTGTTTTACCTTCCTGATGAGCTTTTAAATCCTTTTTGAATTGTATGTCCTTCGCTCTTTCAGCAATATTTAACACATCATATTTTGGAAGTGAAGTTATTTTATAGCCATCTGTTCCATAATAATCCGTATGTCCATCTGAGACATAGGTTTCATAGTACGTTACACCTAATGTTTTAATTTTTCTGACATAAGCCGGAAAATCTGCTCCCGATTTTACCTGGCTATGGGCTTCTTTAATTTGTTCTAATGTAAACATCAGCTTATATTTTTATTGTCACAATCACAGTAATCTTAATCTCAAAATGTAGCGTATTACAGTTGGACACACAAATCTACGTATTGTTTTCCAAGCATTTATATCTCTCTGGACTACTTTATTTTTTAGAAACTGGATTGGTTTAAGCAAAGCCGTTCCCTGATATTTATAAAAATTTTAAACATGAAAATAGTTGAGGTTTACAAAAGGCTCGATTTAGAGATTACAAAGGGAAAGGGTTGTTTTGTTTGGGATAAATCCGGAACTCAATATCTGGATATGTTTGGCGGACATGCTGTTATATCTGTTGGACATACTCACCCTCATTATGTGTCAGAAGTTAGTCGGCAATTGAATTTATTGGGTTTTTATTCCAATAGTGTACGAATTTCTATTCAGGAGCAGATAGCCGATAAACTGGGAACGATTAGCGGTAAAGAAAATTATAATTTATTCTTATGTAACTCGGGAGCCGAAGCTAACGAAAATGCATTAAAGCTGGCATCTTACCAAAATGGAAGAAAAAAGGTAGTTGCTTTTACAGGTTCCTTTCATGGAAGAACTTCTCTTACCGCAGCTGCTACAAATATTTCTGCTATTGCAGCTCCTGTTAATGAGACAACGCATATAATTTTTTTACCACATAACGACCTGAATGCATTAGAAGCTACATTTTCTGAAATGGGAGATGAAATATCATCTGTTATTATTGAAGGCATACAGGGCGTAAGCGGCATCCATATTTCACAGAATGAATTCTTACAGAAAATTCGCAGGTTGTGTGACCAGTATGGAGCCTATTTGATAGCTGATGCGATACAATGTGGCTATGGAAGAACTGGCAGTTTTTTCTCACATGACTATAGTGGTATTAATGCAGACATATACACCCTGGCAAAAGGAATGGGGAATGGTTTCCCCGTCGCCGGTTTAATGATTAACCCGCTATTTAAATCAGAATACGGCTCTTTAGGAACCACTTTTGGAGGAAATCCATTAGCTTGCTCTGCTGCATTAGCTGTATTAAATATAATTGAAGAAGAAAGATTAATTGAAAATGCAAACCTGATTGGCAATTATCTTTTAAATGAACTTAGAAAATTCAATAACTTAAAAGAGGTACGTGGCAGAGGCTTAATGATTGGGATTGAAACTGTGGACGAGTTTGAAAATATAAGGACAGCCTTAATAAACAAACACCACATTATTACCGGAGAGGCAAAACCTAATGTTATAAGGTTATTGCCGCCGTTAAATTTCACATATGAGCATGCTGATTTGTTTTTGAATGCTTTAAAAAAGGAACTGGCTTAGTTCTCTGGACCATTGGATTGTCTTAAAACTGGACCAAATAAACCAACCAGTTATTTGAGATATTTGGAATTCAATATTAAACTATCAAATATGTCAACAGTAAATGCACAATTAAGCTCACAAGCAGTAAATGTAAAAAGAGAAAAGGTAATCTTATCAAAGGCTACAATTGAAAATTTAGAGGATGCAGCCAAATTATTTGATATGTATCGTATCTTTTATAGACAGCCTTCTGATTATGAGCGGGGAAAACAATTTTTACGGGAAAGATTAAACAATAACGAATCGCATATTTTTTTGGCTTATGTTGACGGTATAGCTGCTGGCTTTGTGCAGTTATATGAATTATTCCATTATATTAAGCTGGAAAAACAATGGTTGCTCAGTGATCTTTTTGTCCATCCTGATTATCGGGGTATTGGACTTTCTGTGGCAATTATTGACCGTTGTAAACAATGGTGTGCTGAAACAGGTGCCTGCGGTTTGATGCTGGAAACCGAAAAAACAAATGCCATTGGGAATCAATTATACCCACGTTGCGGTTTTGAATATGACGGACTGCATAATTACTATCATTGGTGGAAATAAAACTGGAAAGTAAATATAAAAATGGCTGTTTGAAGTAACGGCCATTTTTATTATAACAGTTTACCCAGTATTTCTGTCCCTTCTTCTAGCTGCGCTTCATTAAGTGAACCATAGCCCAGGCGAAAGCCATTTACAGGTTCGGCATAACTATATTTTTCGGGAGTTACAATCTTTACCCCTTTTTTCGATAATTGTGCTGATAATTTTTTCCAATCTACCAGCTTCTTTGGTGTAATCCAGAATGCTAACCCGCCCTCAGGTGCTATATATTCGATCTTATCTTTTAAAGATCTGTCTAACAGGCCGATTACATAATCTCTTTTATTTTTATAATGATGTGTAGCCTTCCGGATATGACGTTTCAAAGTTCCATCCTGAATCAATTGCAAAATAGCTTGCTCCATAATATTGTCACTTTGCACATCGATGATTTTTCGGAGCCTGCCTATACGTTCGATAAATTGCGGTACATTACAAGCCAAATAACCAATACGCAACGCTGGGGCAACTACTTTACTCAAAGTCCCCACATAGATATAATTTTTGAGCTCTACATAACTTGAAATGGGCATAACCGGACGATATCCAAAATGAAACTCGTTATCATAATCATCTTCGATGATCAAAAAACCATACTCATTAGAAAGCTCAATCAGCTCCATACGTCTCTGTAAACTCAACGTAACCGTTGTAGGATATTGCCGGTGTGGTGTTGTATAAACAGCCTTTATCTTCTTATTCTTTTTTAACAGTTTAGTTATTTCATCTACTTTAACTCCATTTTCATCTACAGGTACAGGAATCAATTTTGCACCGGCATGCTCAAATGCTTGCCATGCAGGTTTATAGCCCGGATTTTCTACTATTACGCTATCTCCTTTCTCTATGAGACATTGGGCAATCAGGTACATAGCCATCTGACTTCCTCTGGTAATGCACAACATATCTTCATGTAACCTCATCCCTCTCTGGTGGTTTAGCATTTGCATAATGGCCCTTCTAAATTCCAGATCTCCCATCGGATCTCCATAATCCATCATCTGCCAACGGGCTTTTCTGCCAAAAATTTGGCGATAAGCTCTGGCAAGTTCTGTAACCGGAGCAATTTTACTATCTGGGTTTCCGTCATCAAAAGCGACACGTTCCTTAGTTATTGAAATCTCAGTATGAATAACAGGAATCGCTTCTATGCCACCTGATTTGTTAAATTTGGGTACTATATCAGCGACAAATGTTCCTTTTCGCTCTTTCGAAATCAGCCAGCCTTCATTAATTAGTACCTGTAACGCATCTACAATCGTATTACGGTTTACCTTTAACAAGATGGAAAGGTTTCTGCTACCAGGAAGGGGCTCTCCTGCTTTTAATCTTCCTGTTTGTATAGCCTCAATAATCTTATCTGCAATCTGAAGGTAAATAGCCTTGCCTGATTGCGAATCGATGGCAATTTCCAATTTCCAAGGTCGTAACATCTGGACTATCTGTTTTTAAAAAATCTGTATCACTAAGATATACCAAAGGTATAATACTTTTGTAATGCGGAACATTAAAAAATTATAATTATGAAAAAAGCAACCTTTTATCATGCAGGCTGTCCTGTATGCGTAAGCGCAGAACAGGATATTTTAAATCTTATTCCTTCGGAAGAAGTAGAAGTTGTTCATCTGGGGAGCAATAAAGCCAGAATTGAGGAAGCAAAAACAGCCGGTGTAAAATCTGTTCCGGCGCTGGTACTAAACAACGGAAATGTGCTCCATATTAATTTTGGAGCGTCTATAGAAAATGTAAAGTAAAGTTCAAATGCTGTCTTCTATGTTTGTATGCAGCAAATGTCGGAGACAGCCTCCTCATCTCCTTTGCCCGGAAAAACGAAAAAAGCACTCTTTGAATGACTGATCCAATAATTCAAAATATAAATACCATTCAGGAACGTATCAAAAAGGCTTGTATAAAAGCTGGCCGCCCGGTAGAAAGTGTAAAATTATTACTGGCAACCAAGACGGTTCCGGCAGAACGTATTAAAATTGCCTTACGTACCGGACAGACATTAATAGCTGAAAACAGAGTACAGGAACTCAAAGAGAAATTTAATGAATTGAAGGATACTGCCCATACCAATCATTTCATCGGACATCTGCAAACCAACAAAGTAAAAGATGTTTTAAAATATAACGTAACCTGTATACAATCGTTAGATCGGTTTGATTTGGCAGAAAAATTACATCAGCGATTATTATTTGCAAATAAATCTATAGATGTTCTGATACAGGTAAATACTTCCCTTGAAGAAAGCAAGTTTGGGGTACACCCCGACAATGTTATTAAACTGGTTAAACAAATAGCACCATTTGAAACCATAAAAATAAAAGGGCTAATGACTATCGGTCTGTTTAGCGCCGAAACCGAAAAAGTACGCCAATGTTTCCGGTTACTGAAAAATATACAAACTGCTATTGCTGCGTTAGATA
>NZ_JBEBVH010000117.1:0-11549 GCF_040392825.1 Pseudopedobacter sp. | reverse complement strand
GGAGCGATTGGCCTGAATGTAACAGGTTCATTATTTAAAATGTAGTAATATAAGCAAAGAGAGTATCTGAGTAAGCCTTAACCTTAAATAGGTACTGGCGGTATTCAATTGGTTCTGAACTGTTTTTCTTGAAACATTCAGCATTTCGGCTATCTCAGCGGTAGTTAATCCATCATGATAATGTAACAGGAAAATTTCTCTGCGCTTTTTAGGCAGGGCATCTATCCAGGATTTTACCAAGCCCAGAATTTCCTTTTCCAACATCGAGTTTTCCGGAGATATCGGCGAAACCAGTATGTTTTCGAAAGCAGACAAAAACTCAGAAGTATCCGGTGTTCTTGCACTGTATTTAAAGACCTGAAATTTAACGGAAGTATGTAAATAAGCCCCTATATTATGAATATCTACCGATTCCCTTCTATCCCATAAGGAAACGAAAACGTTTTGAACGATGTCCTGGCTTTGCTCTATATCTTTTAATCTCTTATAGGCAGCATTGAAAAGCTCTTTCCAAAATGTTTTATAAATTAAGGAAAAAGCCGCTTCATTACCGGCTCTCAATTGAGATAATGTGTCACTATTTATCAGACAATCGGACATTCAGGTTTAAAATATACAGCTACTAATTTAAGAAATTCAAATTTATAGCGAATATCTAAAAAAGCATCATATATATTTACATTATTCTTGCGAATATTAGCTTTATCAGTTTATACCCAAAATTTCCTTCGCCAGCTGTATGGTCTCCGGATTGCCGGTATATTTACCTTTTTCGTCAGAAAGCTTAACAACTTCCGTCCACGAATCGTTATGTGGACTGGTTTCAATCATTTTAATAACGATATTCATAGGCTCAGGGCCGGCATCGTTAGTTAAGTTTGTTCCAATACCAAAAGACATTTTTATTTTCCCTTCACAATAAGCAGCAATACGTTCTACCTTGTCATAATTTAAAGCATCGGAAAAAATGATAGTTTTAGACAACGGATCTATTCCCATGCTTTTGTAATGTTCAATTACTTTATCGGCAAATATTAATGGGTCTCCGCTATCATGCCGTACACCATCAAATAGTTTAGAAAACATCTTGTCGAATTGCTGTAGAAAAACATCTGTTGTATAAGTATCTGATAAGGCAATTCCCAAATCTCCGCGGTAAACCTTTACCCAATTTTCCAGACCTAATGCATTAGACATTTTAAAACCATAATGAGCTGCGTGAAACATAAACCATTCGTGTGCATGCGTTCCAATAGGTTTTTCATTATAAATCATAGCCATATGTACATTGCTGGTTCCTATAAAAGAACCCCTACCGTATTGTTGCATCGTATGCAATACTAAACGATGTACTTCGTAAGAATATCTTCTTCTCGCACCAAACTCTGCTACCGTTACCCCAAGTTTTTTGAACTTCTCAATCTTTTCCTTACTTCTGGCGATAATACATTCATTGCTTTCTCTCACCGCATTTGCAGCTACATAAAAAAGTTCGGATATAAGCGACATTAAAGGCACTTCCCATAATATAGTCCTGTACCACAAGCCTTCTATTTTTACTTTCAGATCTCCCCCAGCCTGTTCAATATGTACTTCTTCCGGATTAAAGCGGTACCCTTCCAGAAAATCCAGATATAGCGGATCCAAATACGGACAAGTCTTTTTCAGGAATTTCTTTTCTTCTTTAGTAAGCTGAAGCAGCGCCATCTGGTCGACAGATTTTCGGAGTAATTGAGCAAAACCTTCTGGAAAAACATGCTTTCCCCGATTGATAAACTGGTATCGGGCTTTTGCATAAGGAAACAGTCGTATAACACCTTGCTGCATCGTAAATTTGTAGAAATCGTTATCTAAAATGGATATAAGAGAAACGGGATGCATGTTCATATGATAAACCTATAAATTACAAACGAATTTGATACACTATAGTTTGCATATATAATTCTGATTAACAAAAATTCGAAACCTATAATTTATATTTGATGCAATAATCAATTTACAATGCTTAAACTAAAAAAGACAGACCATATCACAGTTAACTATCCTGAGGGAAAATCTGATGTTGCGATTCATTTTTATAAAGATATATTAAAGCTGAACGAAATTCCCAGTATGGTTGCTAATGCAGTATGGTTTCGTATGGGAGACATAGAATTACATATTACTGCCGGAGATATCGAAAATAAATTATCTTCGAAACATACCGCTTTTGAAGTAGAAGATCTGGAAGCTGCTAAATCTTTTCTGACTGAAAATAATATTGAGATTAAATATTCATCTAAAATTGAAGGCAGAGAAAGATTATTTTTTAGAGACCCTTTTGGTAACAGGTTCGAGCTTGTGGAATATTTGAAATAAAAACCAGATGCAGTGCTATTTGTTTAACTTTAAATATTACCTGGCTTATGAAAAACTTCATTTTCGCATTGCTGCCACTGGCTATCTTCTATTCCTGCATGAATAGCAATAATAATCAGCACACAGAACAGGAACCAGATACTATAGAAAATATAGCGCAAGACATCAGCAATAAAAGTTTATTGCAGCCTTGTTATATGGCTGTTGTTGGCAAAGACTCGGCTTTTTTGCATATAGAGAAGGATAATGCAGAAGTTAAGGGAAAACTGTTTTATAAACCGCTGGAAAAAGATTCCAGAAATGGAAGTTTTGAAGGTATACTGATTAATGATACACTTAAACTGATTTATACATTCCAGGCCGAAGGTACAGAATCTGTACAGGAATTATATCTAAAATTAGACGACAACAAGCTTGTAGAAGCAGTGGGCGAATACGAAGAGAAAAACGGAAAAATGGTATATAAACAACCTCAATCTTTTGACTTTTCCGGAAAAAGCTTTGTCTTTTATCCCTCCGATTGTTTAGATAAATAGAAATATTGATTACTTATTAGCCAGAGCTTGTTTGTAAGTATCTAAAGCCCGCTGTCTGGCAAATTGATGTTCTACAATTGGTTGCGGATATGCTGGAGTATCTATTTCCTGAACCCATTTTTTAATATAAATACGCTCAGGATCGAAACGCTTTGCTTGTTCTGCCGGATTAAAAATCCTGAAATAAGGAACAGCATCGCATCCCGTACTTGCAGCCCATTGCCAGCCACCATTATTTGCACTCAAATCATAATCATTTAGCTTCGTAGCAAAATAAGCCTCGCCCCAGCGCCAGTCTATAAGCAAGTGTTTGATTAAAAAGCTGGCAGTAATCATTCTAACTCTATTGTGCATAAAACCTGTCGCATTTAATTCACGCATACCGGCATCAACTATCGGGTATCCTGTTTTCCCCTCACACCAGGCTTTAAAATCCTCTTCATTATTTCTCCAGAGAATATGATCGTAATCTGTTTTAAAAGCATGATTCACAACATTTGGATAATGGTATAGAATCATCATATAAAAATCTCTCCAAATTAATTCGTTCAGATAAGTTTCGTTATAGACAGCAGCATAAGCTACCAGCTTTCTGATGCTAACAGTTCCAAACCTTAAATGTACGCTAACCCGGCTTGTTCCGGGTAGAGCCGGAAAATCACGGGTTTGATGGTAAGTTTGAATCAGCGTTTTGCTCAGGGAAAATTTTTCAAAAGAGACATCTGTTTTTTCAAAACCTAAAGATGCTAGAGAAGGAAATTCGAAGTTATCTCCTTTATATAAGTTTCTGTAGTACTTTTTACAAGGATAAGATTTAATATAAAACTCATTAAGTCTGGCTTTCCATTTTCTGCTGTAAGGTGTGAAAACGCTATACGGAGAACCGTCATCTTTTACAACCTCCTGCTTTTCGAAAATACATTGATCTTTAAATGACTTAAATGAGATATCATTTTCCTCAGCTAACTTTTTTACCTGTTCATCCCTAAAAATAGCTTTTGGCTCATAATCGTGATTGGTATAAATAGCTTTTATCCTGAATTGACTGAACAGCTTTTTGAATGTGCGTATTGGATCGCCGTATTCAACCAGCAAGGCAGATGCTAGTTTATCTAAGTCCTCTTTTAAATCGGATAATACCTGATAAATAAAATCAACTCTTCTATCCTCTTTACTATCTAATAAATTTAATATGGTAGTATCAAATATAAATAAGGGTAAAACATTCCGCTCATTTTTCAGAGCATAATACAACGCAGCCTGATCATCTAATCTTAAATCTCGTCTTAACCAAACCAGTGTAATGTCTTCCATAACGAATTATTCGAAAGATTTGTAATTATAATTGATAAACTATTTTTGCTGCCAGTCTTCTTTTGTAATACAATAAACGAAATTATACCTCGAAGCTTCTCCAAAATAAGAAACTTCCTGTTCATCAATCTTTTTAGCATTTAAACGGGTAACAGCTATTTGAGACCGAATATTGCTTGCGCCTACATGAAAATAAACTTTTGTAATAAACTGAAATACATAGTCCAGCATCAATTCCTTAACCGAATGATTAATTCCGGTTCCCCAATATGCAGTAGCATAAAAAGTATAACCTATAAAAACACTATTATCTTCTTCGTTATAATCATAAATTCTTGTACTGCCTATAATATCTCCGCTAGCTTTCGCTACAATTCTAAATGCACCTTTACTTTTTATCGCTCCTTCAAAAAAGATACGGAAAACGTCTTGTTGCCAACGATCCTTACTTGGATGCTGCTCCCATATCATAGGGTCTGAAGCAACCTGATACAGCGCGTCAAAATCCTCTTCTTTCAATGGATAAAGAATCACTTTATCATTTTCTAATGTAACCCGAGTATCAATTTTCATAATTTTTTCATCAATTCAGCTGGAGGGTAACGTCCCGTCTTACAAAGTAAAAAAACTCTTCCGACTATTTTGATATCATATTAAGAAACATATGATAAAGTTGAACAAGACCTTATAAAGCAGAATAACTTTTATAATCCGAATGCAAGTTTTTAATGCAACACGATTGCAATAGCAATATTTCTATTAAATTAGCACAACAATTGTGTACTCATGAAGTAGAAATAAATCCTGTTCACATACATAAACACTCTAAAAATGAACGATAAAAATTTTGATGTCATTATCATCGGTGGAAGTTATGCCGGACTCTCGGCTGCAATGTCTTTAGGACGCTCATTACGAAATGTTATGGTTATTGATAGTGGCACTCCCTGCAATAGGCAAACTCCTCACTCTCACAACTTCCTAACGCAAGACGGAAAAACTCCTAAAGAAATTTCTACGCTGGCTAAAGAACAGGTACAGCAATATAATACCGTAAAATTTCATAACGGAATAGCTATAAAAGCCACAAAAATGGGAGACAATCGATTTGAAATAGAAACCGAATCTGGTGAAACATTTACTGCAAAAAAACTGGTTCTTGCAACTGGAATAAAAGATCTCATGCCGGATATCGAAGGCTTCTCGGCTTGCTGGGGTATTTCCGCTGTCCATTGTCCCTATTGTCATGGATATGAATTTAAGAATAAAAAGACAGCTATACTGGCTAATGTAGAAGTTGTAGCCCATCTTGCTCCATTGGTAAACAACCTCACAAATGACTTAACTATACTCACTAATGGTCAGGAAGTTACATTTAGTGAAGACCTATTGGAAAAATTCCATAAATACAACATTAATATTATCACAGATGAAATTATAAAAATGGAGCACCAGGATGGTTCCCTTGAAAGTATAGTATTTAAAAATGGGAAAAAAATTCCTTTTGACGCAGTTTATAGCAAACCTGCGTTTGTACAAACAACAGATATTCCGGTTTCTTTAGGTTGTGAATTAACCGAACATGGCTATATTCAAGTAGATAACCATCAAAAAACAACAGTTCCGAATGTCTTTGCATGTGGTGATAATGCTTCGCCAATGCGCGCTGTAGCCAATGCTGTTGCTGCAGGAAACCTTGTTGGTGCGCTAATAAACAAAGAACTAACGGAAGAACGTTTTTAAATGCGTTTATAATTCAATATCAATTAGCTTGTGTTTTATAGCATATTCCCTTTATTCTATATCATATTAGCAAAATTTTTATACTCAGGTTTTTCTTGCGTATTTTTCGATTTAAATCATTAATACAGGCATAATGAGGTTGTTTTACGTTTTTATCTTTGTTTTAACATCGAAGTTTTTATTTGCTCAGGATCAGCAGATTCAGCAATACAATCCGATATGGACTGTGCAGAGCAAAAACTCTGGAGAATCTATGCCAACCGGTGGCGGAGATATTGGTTTAAATGTTTGGGTAGAAAATGGGGATATTTTATTTTACATATCAAAAACCGGGACTTTTGATGAAAATAATACTTTGTTAAAACAAGGAAGAGTAAGAATAAAATTAACTCCTAATCCATTTTCCGGGGGAGAGTTTAAACAAGAACTTCATTTAGATAAGGGTTATATCCAAATCAATGGTGGTACAAAAAATTTAAATGCTGAAGTAGTCATCAGAACTTCTGCTTTTCACCCTTTAATTAATGTTCAGCTAAAAAGTAACCAAAACATTCATGCTCAGGCTTTTTATGAGAATTGGCGATATCACGATTTAATTCCTAAAGGTAAGGAAAACAATGCCAATTCCTGGAAATGGGCCCCTCAGGGCGATGTAAGAACCCACAAAGACAGTATTACTTTTGAAAAAAACGCTATTGTATTTTTCCATAGAAATAAAGATTATACGGTATTTGATGCAGTTGTTAAACAACAGGGACTAGAAGAGATAAAATCACAACTAGATAATCCAATCAAAAACCTAACTTTTGGAGGACTTATAACGGCCGATAATATGCAGGCTGGAACTACTTCTTCAGGTAAATATCAGCATACTGCATTTAAATCCTGGGAACTTAAAAGCATAAAAGCTGCCAGGAGTTATAATATCCAGATCCAATTGCATACGCAACAAACACCCGATATCAGCCTATGGAAAAAGACCCTCTTAAACAACTTTGCTAACGCAAAGAAAGACAAACAAACATTCCAGAAGACAGAAAATTGGTGGAGAGATTACTGGAAAAGAAGTTATATACATATTGAAAATTCAGGAAGCGTAGATTGGAAAATAAGCAGAAATTACCAGCTTTTCAGGTATATGCTGGGTTGCAATGCCTATGGAAATTTACCTACTAAATTTAATGGTGGTTTGTTTACTTACGATCCTTATCATGTAGATACTACACTTAATTTTACTCCCGATTTCAGAAACTGGGGCGGCGGTACACATACAGCTCAGAACCAACGCCTGGTTTACTGGCCTATGTTAAAATCGGGTGATTTTGATATGATGCCAGCCCAGTTTAATTTTTATCTGAATGCATTAAAGAATGCAGAACTAAGAACGCAATATTACTGGAACCACAAAGGCGCTTCCTTTACTGAACAAATTGAAAATTTCGGTTTTCCTAACCCTGCAGAATACGGATGGAAAAGACCGGAAAACTATGATAAAGGCATGGAATATAATGCCTGGTTGGAATATCAGTGGGATACTGTTTTTGAATTTTGCATGATGATGCTTGAACAGGAAAGGTATGCAGGGAAAAACATTTCGGAATATATTCCATTAATAGAAAGTTGTCTTACATTTTTTGATGAACATTATCAATATCTTGCCAAACAAAGAGGAAGAAAGGCTCTAAATGAAAACAATCAACTGGTTTTATATCCTGGTTCGTCTGCGGAGACCTATAAAATGGCCTATAATGCGTCTACAACCGTAGCAGCTCTGCAGACTATATTAAAATGTCTGATAAGTCTGCCAGAAAAATATATCAGTGCCGAACAAAGATCTCACTGGGGAAAAATGCTGGAACGTATTCCGCCTCTTAGTTACAGAGAAGTTGATGGTAAGACCGTAATTGCTCCGGCCAAACTTTGGGAAAGAATTAATAATACCGAAACACCACAACTTTATCCTGTTTATCCGTGGGGAATATTCGGAATTAACAGACCTGGTTTGGATACGGCTATCAATACTTACAAATTAGATAAAGATGCTCTAAAATTCAGGAGCCACATAGGGTGGAAACAAGATAATATCTTTGCAGCAAGATTAGGTTTAACTGATGAAGCCTGGCGATTGACTTCTGCTAAATTGAAAGACTCTGGAAGGCGGTTTCCCGCATTTTGGGGACCAGGTTTTGATTGGGTTCCAGACCATAATTGGGGTGGTTCTGGTATGATTGGTCTGCAAGAAATGTTATTACAGGAAAATGGAGATCAACTTATACTGTTTCCGGCATGGCCAAAAGACAAAGACGTTAGTTTTAGGTTACATGCGCCAAAACAAACTATCATAGAAGCCAACTGGAAAAATGGAAAAATGGAAAAACTGAATGTAATTCCGGAAAGCAGACGAAAAGATATAATTGTAATGATTAGATAAAGAGAAAAAATTGAAAATAAAAAAGGGAGTAGAAAATCTACTCCCTTTTTTATATGGATTTCTTCAATAATTATTGAGAAACTACTGTATCAACAACTGTAGTGTCAGCACCTGTAGTGTCAACAACAACTGTAGTATCAACTGCTTCAACTGCAACTGTATCAGTGTTTTCTTCAGCTGGTTTGTTAGAGTTACAAGCAACTGCTGATAAAGAGATAGCTAAAGCGAAGAATCCGAATTTAAATAAATTTTTCATGTTAATTTTCTATTTTAATTTTTATGATTTTAAACATTAATACCCTAAATCGAGAAAGGTAACCCGGGGTTTTATCTTTTTTTACAGAAATTCACCAAAACAATCACAACAAACTGATTATCAACAATATAATTTTATTTATTTTTTAATAAAAAGTTGGTTACCCCTTTTTAAGCGATGCAAATTATAGTATTTAAATACAAAACACTTACCTAAAATTATAGCTTCTAATTTTAAAAGACTAATTAATAAGGTTCTGACTGGCGAGGCTCTATTTTTTTTTCTATATTATAACATCTGGATTATCTTTGGATAGAAATTGGAAAACAAAAACCGAAAACGATCGGCTGGTATTTTATAAGGAAATATTTTTCTATAGATTGGGTTACATTTTAAGAATAAGCGTATTAAATAGTGAGTGGTAAGTTAATGCATTCTAAGCCGACAGATAATGAAGTTATTTTAGGAATACTAAATAATTCATCAACTATATTGAATTACCTCTACAAAGAGTATTATCCGATGGCTTTAAAACTTGTACTGAATAATAATGGAAGCGAAGAAGAAGCTAAAGATATCTATCAGGAGTCTATTATTATTTTGCATAACAAGATTAAGAATGGAGATTTTGAGTTGAGTAGCAAGCTCAAAACATTTATATACTCTGTATGTCGGAGGCTGTGGTTAAAAAAACTGAGCCAGAAAGGCCGTTATACTGAAGATATAAATGAGTATGGCGATCATATACCGGTTGAGCAGGATTTGGAACAGCAGGAAGAAAGAGACAAGCATTTTAACATGATGCATGATGCCCTTGAAAACCTTGGTGAACCCTGCAAAACCATTTTAGAGGACTTCTATATCAAAAATCTTTCAATGCAGGAAATTTGTGAGAAGTTTGGATATACAAATGCAGATAATGCAAAAACTCAGAAGTATAAATGCTTACAGCGACTCAAAAAAATATTTTTCAATCAAAAGTAAAAGAACATGATGAGTGAGCTTGATTTAATTAAAAGAATCGAATCTTACCTTCTTCAGGAAATGAGTGAGCAGGAGAAGCTACAATTTGAAGAAGAAAGGAAGAATAATGCAGCTTTAGATCAAAAAGTTGTAGAACATATCGAGTTCTTAAAGTCTATTAAAACTTATGGCGAGACTAGATCTTTAAAATCTGCCATGAACACCATTCATGAAGAGATTGATGTAGCCGCTTTAAAAGAAGAAGTTGTAGAACGTAAAACGAAGCTTGTAGAGCTTTGGAGTAGATATAAGCGCAATTTGGCTATTGCTGCTACCGTTGCTATTATTACTACGTTGGGAACTTTATTTTCTACCGGACAGTTGACCAATCATGACGATAATACGTCTTATAGTGCATTAAAACGAGATATGGAAACAATCCGCAAATCGCATAATGCATTGGTAAGAAATATCAATTCTAAATCTACAGCAACGAAAACGGTAGCTCCTAGTCAATTTGGAGGTACAGGGTTTGCGCTAACTTCTACAGGATATATAATAACTAACTATCACGTAGTACAGGGTGCAGATTCAGTTTACATTCAAAACAATAAAGGAGAATCTTTCAAAACACAAACTGTATATGTAGATCCTTCTTATGATATCGCTGTATTATATATTAACGATCCTGCTTTTGAGCACTTAGGTAATTTACCCTATACCTTCAAAAAATCTTTAGCAGATTTAGGTGAAGATGTATTTACTATAGGTTATCCTAGAGATGAAGTTGTTTTAGGTAAAGGATATTTGAGCGCCCGTACTGGTTTTGGTGGCGACTCTATCCAATATCAGGTTTCTATCCCTGTTAACCCCGGAAACTCAGGCGGACCATTATTTGATGCAAAAGGAAATGTAATTGGTGTAATCAGCGGTAAGCAGAACCAAACAGATGGAGCAGCTTTTGCTATTAAATCTGATTATATCCTGAAAGCTGTGGAAAGCATTGATCAGGATTCCATGAAGAATAAAATTTTTATTAACAAAAAGAATACTCTTGCCTCTCTAAGCAAAACACAGCAAATTAAGAAGATGCAGGATTACATATTCATGGTTAAGGTTTATAATAACTAAGTATTTTAACCACAATACAAAAAGAGCGCAAAGTTTTAAAATTTTTGCGCTCTTTTTGTTGATATATCTTTGATTTAAGCGTTTTTGCGCTTTACCAATAAAATATGATCTGCAACCAGAACTACCTCCCCTTTTTGGTTGATAATTTCTACATGTTCTGTTACCGTTCCATATTCTGGCTTCTTGGCATCTGACTTTTCTGAAATAGTTACTTCTGAATGAATGGTATCACCAATAAAAACCGGCTTTACAAAACGCAGACGATCATACCCCTTAGAAAATGCTTCTGGATTAATCTCAGAAGCGGTTAAACCAATGCCAATGGCAAATATCATGGTTCCATGAGCTATACGTCCGCCGAAGGGTTGAGTTTTGCACCATTCAGCATCCATATGATGGGGGAAGAAATCTCCCGTATGACCTGCATGAACCACAAAATCGGTCTCTGTAATGGTTCTGCCTAAAGTTGTTCTTTTATCGTTTAATTGATAGTCTTCAAAAAATGTGGATTTGAAATACATAATCTTCAATTATTAATCTTAATTTTTAATGTTTAATAAATCTCGAAACCTAAGTCGAATGGTACTAAAACTTATTCTTTTGTCTTTATCTAAAAAACCGCTATCTAACTCCTCCCTTTGCACTGGACTCATAAGCTTTTTCTACCCATTCCATCGTATGGATAACATCTTCTACCGAAGTAGGTAAAACCGCTATTTCGCCATTTTTATAACACATTACACTGGCCATTGTTCCCACAAAGGCATCCGGAAACCAGGAGCCTTCCAAGGTTATAGATTTCCACTCCGGAACTTTT
>NZ_JBEBVH010000116.1:0-11562 GCF_040392825.1 Pseudopedobacter sp. | reverse complement strand
ACTAACTAACTAACTAACTAACTAACTAACTAACTAACTAACTAACTAACTAACCTACTTAAATTTCTCACTACATTTTTGAATATATGCGGTAGGAGTTGTTGCAAAATGCGCTTTAAAACAAGTGCTAAAATATTTTGGATTATTAAAGCCTACAGCATAGGCTACATGAGAGATATTATTGTGCCCCTCATCGAACATGGCTTTTGCCCTTTCTAAACGTGTATCTTTTAGAAAATCTATAGGAGCCATATTGGTTAAGCTCTTGAATTTTTTAAAGAAGGCCGAGCGGCTCATCCCTATCGAATCGGCTACAGCATCTATATTGAATTGTGGATCTTCTATATGGTCATTAACAACTTTAATGGTATCGTCTAAAAACTTCTTATCAAACTCTGTGATAATAGGGTTTTCCTTTACATCCGCTACTACACTTGTATTTCCTTGTTGTTCTCTAACCGAACGGAAGAATTTTTTTCGCTGTACCAGTATATTATTCACCGCACTAAAGAGTAAGCGAATATCTAAAGGCTTAGGTAAATAATAATCTGCACCATATTTTAAACTCTGTATATGGTATTCAACAGTATGTCTGGCAGTCAACAATATAACCGGAATATGACTGGTCACAGAGTTATTTTTCAGTTTATTCAACATCTGAATACCATCCATTTTTGGCATCATAATGTCAGACAATATCAAATCGGGCAATAATGTAATAGCCTTTTGTAGTCCTTCTTCACCATCAGACGCCAATTCTATGTGATAATAATCATTAAACTTGCTGTCAAGAAAGTCTCTAAGCTCCAGATTATCTTCTACTATCAGTACGGTCTTTCTTTCAGCGACAAATACACCCTCTGGTAGTTCTCCAATCGTAATATCTTTTAATCCGTTAATTTGACCACGAAAAGTAACCAGGCTCTCTGTCTTATTCTCCATCAATAAATAGGGTAGCTCTACTATTACCCGTAAGCCTTTATCGGTACTATTTTCGGCATAAATATTACCATTGTGTAACGCTACCAGTTCTCTTGCCAAAGCCAGGCCTATTCCTGTTCCTTTAGTCATATTATTAGCGGCGACTCCTTCGTAATATAGCTGAAAAATCTTATTGAGTTCTGTCTGATTTACTCCCGGACCCTCATCTATTACTTCTATACGAAACACATCTGAAGTATGACAAGAACTTACATTAAGTAGAATCTTTCCGCCTTCAGGCGAAAACTTAATTGCATTGGCTAAAATATTATAAATAACCGTTTCTATTTTATCCGCATCAATATCTACCATTAACTCACTAAACTCAGATTGCACTTCTATCGTTAGTCTCTTGCTAAACAGATAATTTTCAAAATACCCGCAAATGTTATGTATAAATGAAAGCAGTTCTACTTTCTGCCGTTTCAATGTAGCTTTTCCGCTACTTACTTTTCTAAGATCCAACACCTGATTAACTAAGCGAACCATCCTTTTGGAATTGTCCAGTATGACTTTTGCATAACCTTTCCCTTTGTTAGACAGTCGTTCACTTTGTATAATCTCCTCTATCGGGTTAACAATCAGTGTTAATGGAGTTCTCAGCTCATGCGAAATCTGTGTAAAGAAATTCAGCTTCACCTCTGCAAGTTTCTTTTCTACCGCAATCCCCTGTCTCAATCTTAAAATGGTCATTGCCACACGTTTTACAAAAAGCAAAAGCAGTATCAATATTATTGTGTAAACTGTATACGCCCACCATGTTTTCCAGAATGGTGGAAGCACTTCTATCTTTAAGGAACGGAAAGATACACCTTCAAAAAGATCGCTATTCTGGCTTTTGACCTGAAAAGTATAATTTCCCGGCGGCAGGTTAGTATAAACTACCTTACTCTGCCCTTCGGTATTTCTCCAGACATCGTCGAATCCCAATAACCTGTAAACAAAATTATGCCTGCTTGCAGAAGTAGATTCCAACATGGCAAATTCTATCCCTACAACATTCTGGTTATAGTTTAAAGCAACTTTCGGAAGATAGTTAATATCTGTTTTTAAAAGAGAATTATCTCCTGGAATAATATCTTCACTATTTACCTGAAAATTGGTGAATACCAGATTACCTTTTTCCCGCTTATCATTGAGATCTTTGGCCTGAAAGAATAAATAACCTAAAATATTTCCAAAGGCAAGTTTTCCATTACTGAACTTGGCAACAGAAGCTTCTGAAAAAATAGTCTCATGCAAACCATCGTAATAGCTATAATTCTGGACCTTCTGGTTCAATAAAGAAAATTTGGATATCCCATTTCGGGTAGAGATCCAGAGATTTTTCTCCGAATCTTCTGTACATGCCAACAAAAAATCGCTGGACAAGCCATGTTTTTTAGCATAGTTCTTAAATTTTAATGTATCCAATGGATTTGTCCCGATAGCCTTATTTAATCCTCCGGATGAAGTTAAAACCCACATTTGATCGGTAAAATCACGATAAATAAACTGAATATCATTTCCCCCCAAACTCTCTATATTGCCCGGCTCCTTTTTGTAAACCTTAAACCGGCCACCATCACTCTTATCATCAGGATTAAAGAGAATAAGCCCTTCGGAAGTTGCGATCCAGATATGTCCTTCTTTGTCCATATTCAGATGCCTTAGCTTACCATAATTATCTATAGGATAATTCCTGAATCTATTTTCGTTGTTAAAAACCCGATAATTCTTCCCATCAGACTCAATTAACACTAAACCTCCACCAAATGTAGCTACCCAAATACGTCCCCGTTGATCGGGCAGAATACTATATATCTCACTCCGATGCAATACATTATCTGCCTCGCTGTTTAAGAAATGTTGCAGAATACGGAAGCCGCCATTATACTCTTCTACTAAATACAGTCCGCTCCCTTTAGTGCCTATCCAGAAAAGACCGTTTTTATCCTGTGTTATGCTGTAGATACCCCCATCAGGATTAAAGTTTGCTCCCAGAGGATCAATGTGTACTTTTCCATTTTCGTTCAATAATATCTTATTGGATTTTGTACCAATCCACAAACGGTCTTTCTGATCTACGAACAAGCCTCTAACCTCGTTTTCTGCTTTGTTAATGTGATCTGATTTGATATAATTCTGGTGGAAAAGGTTTCCCTGTAAAATAATACGATCCAAGCCTCCATTATCCGTAGTAATCCAGAGCACACCACTCGGATCATAATAGACACCCTGAATAATTCTGGAAAAGCTTCTGTTTAGACCTTCTATATTGAGCACAAACTCTATAAGCTTATCTTTTTCTCTATCATAAACAGACAGTTTATACCCTCGTATACTCACCCATAACTGCTTATTTACATCTTCAAAAAAAGTACAGTTTCTGAGCCACGGTTTAAAGCCATATTTTTTTTCAGGGTATAAACCCATCAGCTTTTGCCGGCTCTTATCCAATCGCATTACACCATAATGCTCAGATTCCAGCCAAAGTCCTTTATCCTTATCTTCGTATACACAGTACAAGGCCGATCCGTCGGGGGTAGTTTCTAACAATGTTCTGTTACCCTCTGCGTCCACAGTCATCAGCTCACCCTTAGAACTAGTGCAAAACAGTTGCTGCTTATCTTTTGATAGTTTAATATCGTATATTAATCCGCTAGTAATCTTTACATCAACCTTCTTCCTAAAATGTACATCTATTTTAATCAGACGTTCTTTTGCATAGGCAAGCCACATTTCTCCGTTTCTATCTTCTGCAATAATCCTAAAGGGATTGTCTGCTTTCGCAACATATTGCTTTACAACATAACTGCAGTTTTGGTGTTGCCTAACCAAAAACAGTCCTCTTTCATTAGATATCCACGCATATCCCCGCTTATCCAGATAGAAAAAATGCGTTTTTTGCGAACTGTCGTTAAGCGTATTCAACTCATTAAAAACCGGGCGGTTACCAGTCGCGTCATCTATAACAACTATATTACCTTTAATGGTCTTTAACCATACCTTTCCATTGGCTACAGCCAAAATCCTTGTAAACTGGTGCTTTTTAAATGATTCTGTTTGGATTAAATCATGCAGCGAAGTAAATATATGTTTACGTTTATCAAAACGGTAAATACGATTATCATAAGCCTTCACCCAAAGAAAAGAAGAAGTTTTATCTTCAACGATCTCGTCTATTCTGTTATTCTTTAAACGGGAAAAATCTCCCGGATTAGATTTA
The DNA here is from genome assembly GCF_040392825.1 of Pseudopedobacter sp. Classification (NCBI taxonomy): domain Bacteria; kingdom Pseudomonadati; phylum Bacteroidota; class Sphingobacteriia; order Sphingobacteriales; family Sphingobacteriaceae; genus Pseudopedobacter; species Pseudopedobacter sp. The sequence goes on along the minus strand of NZ_JBEBVH010000116.1, from coordinate 7,373 downwards.
AAAGCAACAAAACGATTACCATCAAAACGGTTTATTCCTGCCCATGTGCCAAACCACACAAAGCCTTCCCTGTCTTTTACAATGGTAGTAACTCTGTTATCAGAAAGACCATCTGCAGAAGAATAATGGCTTACGCTAATTATCCCGTCTGCAAAACTATGAAGTGCAAACGTTTGAAAAAAGCAAAAAAGTATAACCCAACAATATTTGGTTAGGGGCAAACACGCTGTTATTTTATTAAATACTTTTAAATCAGACGTACACGATTTTAGGTGCATGCTAATTGGCTTGGTAAAACCAAAAGTAAGTAATACACCACAAAAAAGCAACCGGTTGCGTAATTAAAACTTATTGGTCACTCCTAAAAATAAGCCCCAATAAACTGGTAACGAAGGAAAACTAACTAACTAACTAACTAACTAACCTAAGGCACCCCTTCGGGGAACTAACTAAAACCCCAAACGGTACTTCACTCCCAAACTCAGCCACCTGCCAGGCATAGGAACAGCCGCTGCTTCTATATAGGTCTTATCAAAAATATTCTGGAAATCTATATAATAGTCAAACTGCTTATGGTTGAAACTCGCTCTCAGGTCTGTTATAAAATAATCTCTGTAAGAGATACGCTCATTATACCGTTCGGCCAATAAAACAGACCACTGTCTGTATTGCCAGCTTAATTTAGCTACCAACTGATGTTTCAGATTTTCTATTTTATATTTAGACATTACATTTTCAGGCTGATCTTTAAACTCCGGATACAGATAAGTGTAACCTAAATTTATGCTCCAGCGACTAGCCTCATTACTCCATAAATATTGTGTTTGGAAGTTAAAACCAGTAGTACGTAATTGCCCTACATTGTTGGCCTGCCATGGGTTTATCAAATCCGTTTTTGTCCAGTCTATAAAATCATCTATATTTCTATAAAAAACAATTGCTTTTGCCGACCAGCGCTCCGTATTATACTTAAAGCCCCCCTCTACCTGATAAGCTGTTTCGGAAACTACGTTCGCATTTCCTATGTTCCCGGCTTGCTGGAGGTAAAGATCGGTAAAGGAAGGAATCCGTTGACTTGTCCCACTGTTAAAGACAAATCTAAAACCAGGTTTTAGCAAATAACTAAAATCTAACCCCGGAAAAACCTGCCATCCATAAATAGAATTGTAATTTACATAAGCGCCCAGATTGATATTTACATTGTCAATTTTATCTGTTCTGAATTCGGTATAAAGACCATAATTTTCTCGTTCATGCTTACCTATACTGTTAGAGCTAATCTCATCATAACGTATCTCGGCACCAAAACCAATCTCGCCAAAATTCAATCGATAGTCACCATTTACCTCAGCGTTTAAGGCATGCGAATAGTGCTTGCTTCTTGCTTTAGACAGATCGTGTTTGTAATATCTATAATCATCAAAGTTATATCGGTAACCGATCTGCGGACTCAATGTTAGTCTTTCATTCAGTAAATGCTTAGACTTAACCGATGCCAGTGTTGTATTTACAATCTCTTTGGACTCCTTATCGCCGGGGGCAGCATAAAACCCGTTTGCGCCAAAAGAGCTTCTTACAAATCCGGCCAGCACATCAATCTTATGCTGTTCGTTCGGTTTAACCTGCCCTTGGTAAAAAAGCCGATTGTTATGATAAGCAGTATTATAACGATAGCCGGTTCCAGACTCATGCGAAGTATAAAGCTGATGATTATGTTTGTCATAAGTCACACTTCCGCCCAACTGCACTCCCCTGCCATTATACATTTGTTCGCTATCCTCTTCATTTTTCTTGAAGTTAGTTCCTGCAAAAACATTAGCAAATATGGCGCTGGCTGCCGGACTCTTCGTTACGATATTTATGGCTCCAGTTAAACTGTTAATACCATAAACTCTGGCTGCAGGTCCCCGCAATATCTCTATCCTTTCTATAGCCTCTGTAGGTACAGGCAGGTTAAGTGTATTATGAGCTGTTTGCTGATCGGTAATTTTAATACCATTCAATAAAATTAAAGTCTGCTCAAAACTGCCACCATCCAGACTTATATCAGATTGAGTACCAAAAGGCCCCCTTTGTCTGATATCTACGCCGGACACATAAGTCAGGAGTTCATTAATGGACCTTGCCGGTAATTTTTGTATTTCCTCTGCTGTTAGCACATCTACATTTCTGTTCTGCTCAGACAGCTGTATTTGTAATCTGTTTCCCTGTATCAATACCTCGTTTAGAGATTGAACATTAGTTTGAGCATAAAGCTTTGTACTTACAAAAGCAAAAGCTAATATAGCACCATACCATTTAGATTTTTTCATGGCCCAAAAGTACAAGCATAATTTATTCCTGCAAAGTGGTTTTTAAGCGAATATTTATACCAATGTATATTGTAAAAATATTTATACCAGCACTGCATTCTTCTATAAAGATTTGCTTTTACAGCCCTCGTTTAATAAATTCGCCAACATGGTCGACAAAATGCAACATAAAAAAATCAAAAGGCTGCATCGCTACTTCGCGATTTTTGCCATTTTATGTGTCCTCCTGTCTGCCTGTGCGGTAAAAATGAGCATTAAGAGCTTCATTGGCGTATCAGGACCTAAAACCGAACAGACTAAATCTGTCAGCAAAGCTTTTATAGGTAGCGTGGTGAACTCCTGTACATTTGACTCGAAATTCGAGCAAACTACTGTCGGAGCAAAAACAATTTTAAGCACCGCAGCACAGCTATTACCTTTTATCCTTTCAAGCTTTTTGGCTTTTGTATTTGGCTTGTTTCTGGTTAAAGAAGCAAACAGGTATGGACTGGGTGAACGTGTCGGAAATTTAGCTCCCCTCCCTATTTTCCTTCAAAACCGTACACTACGCATTTAATACCAAAAATACTTCCTTATAAGTTATTGGCCTGCCTTCCATAAAGGTCAATACATTCGTTATCAACAGTTTTTTATCACCGCTACCGATTAATTCGGCAGCCTCCTAATTTATTTCAACAAATGAAGAATAAGTCTCTGGCTATTATAAGCCTGACATTTGTATTTGTTCAAAATATGTATGCACAAGACAAAAAGCTTTTGACCTTAGGTGACCTTTGGCCTAAAGTAGAAGCTCATTATCCCGGTTTATTAGCCAAACAAACAGCTATAGAAGAAGCCCGACTAAAAGAAAAAGCGGTAAAAAGTACTGCTATTCCGCAATTAAAAGCACAAGCACAAAACACCTATGGTACCGTCGAAAGCGTATCGGGTGCATTCTTTCCGCAAAGTGGCCTGTTTAATGTCAATGGCGTAAAACAAATTAATGACGAAAGCAATACTACCTTTAATGGATTTGCCTCTGCTGTTGCCGAGTGGGATATTTACCAATTTGGCAAACAGAAAAACGCGAACCGGGCAGCGAGTTTATTTACAGAGAAAACGAGTAACGAGAAAGATAACTATGTCTTACATTTAAAGAAAGAGCTTTCGGAAAGATATATCAACTTGCTCTATAGCGACTCCAAATTCATTTGGTCTCAAAAAAATGGTCAACGGTTAAACGATATCCAAAAGATTACGGCTGGCTTAGCTAAATCCGGTGTAAAACCAGCCGCCGATAGCTTGCTATCTCATTCCAGCTTTATACAAGCCTTAGCAAATGCAGATTTATGGAAAGGCAACAGGAATGCTGCTTTAATTAAACTGACTGAATTAACAGATGTCCCGAATATCAATTATGAACTTTCGGTCAAAAGGTTTATTCAAAAAGTTCCTGTACCCGAAAAGGCGATACATAGCAAAGATTTAAAGTCTCACCCATTTCTAAAAAGCCTGGATAATCAAAGACTGTATATTGAAAGCATCAGCAAAGCCGAAAAAGGTGAAGCACTTCCGACACTAAAAGTCTTAGGCGGTTATGCCTTCAGATCATCCGGAATAAACAATAACGGACATATTTCCAGTAGTTGGAGAAATGGTTTTAACAACCAAAGCAATAACTATCTGTTTGGTTTGGGACTTACCTGGAATATCAGCAATTTATACAGCAAAAGCTTTAGTGCTGCTTCGCTGGCAAAAAAGGCTCAACAAACCGAACAGCTGCATCAACAATATGAAGTGGCCATGCAAAGCGATATTGCTTCTTTAAAAGCTAAAATCAACGAACAATACCAACAGCTGCAAAAGAATAATATGGCTGTAAAACAATCGCAACAAGCCTATAATATGTATCTGGCCCGATATAAAAGCGGTTTGATAGCTCTTACAGAATTGCTGCAAATCCAGTCACTACTGGAACAGGCTGAATTAAACCATATAGATGCATCGAACCAGTTTTGGAAACAGCTAGCAGCAGAGGCTGAGCTCACTGTCGATTTCGATTTTTTGTTTAACAATCTTTAACCGAGTATGAATATTATCAGATTAGCTTTAAGAAAACCTATTGGAATAATGGTAACCGTACTGGCTATAGGTTTTCTGGCTTATAACTCCATCAGGAAGATTAATGTAGATATCTTCCCCGAAATAGAATTACCTGCGATGTACATCGCTATGCCTTATGGCGGACTCTCTCCTGCCTATATGGATGGTTTTATGGCTAACGAATTTCAAAAAGTGCTGCTTTTTGTTGGCGGGGTAAAAAATATAGATTTTAAAAGCGTACAAGGTCTAACTTTAATGAAGTTGACCTTTTATCCCGGTACTGATATGGCACAGGCGGCCGGAGAAGTTTCAACCACCGTTTCCAGGGCTATGGGATTTCTGCCTCCAGGTGCCGTTCCACCCATGGTAGTCCGTTTCGACGGGAGTTCACTACCGGTAGGTCAACTGGTCTTTGAAAGTCCAGAACGTTCTGTAAACGAACTGCAGACCTTGGTACTAACCAAAATCCGACCTATGTTTGTGGAGATACCCGGAATTACAGGCCCTGCTCCTTTTGGTGGCAATACCCGATCTATCGTTGTAAAGGTAGACCCTGATGCCTTGCAGGCAAAAGGGCTAAGTCCGGAAGATGTTACCATAGCCATTGCAAAAAACAGTCTCCCTTCACCGGCAGGAAATATCCGCATTGGCGACGAAAACCTGATGGCACCAATTAATTCCATTGCGAAAAATCCTGAAGAGTTTCTAAACACCGCCATCAAATCAGAAAATGGACATACTATTTATGTCAGAGATGTAGCCAGTGTAGAAGATGCTGCCGACCAAACCGTAGGCTATGCTTTAATCAATGGCAAACGTTCGGTTTACCTGCCAATCATCAAAAAAGCAGACGCTTCTACTTTAGAAGCTGTAAAAAATCTTAAAACCGCTTTACCTAAACTCAGAAATGTTCTGCCAGAAGATGTAGATGTCAAGTACGAATTCGATCAATCCAAATATATCGAACGTTCTTTAACTAATCTTATCCACGAAGGAATTTTAGGTGCAGTATTCACCGGACTTATGATTCTGCTTTTCCTGGGAGATACTCGCGGAGCTATTATCGTGGTACTAACCATTCCCATTGCCATATTAGCTGCCGTTACTGCTTTATACCTATCCGGGCAAACCATCAACATGATGACTTTAAGTGGACTGGCTCTTTCCATCGGTATATTGGTAGACGAAGCAACGGTAACTATAGAAAACATCCATCAGCATTTAGAAATGGGCAAGAAAAAACAGCGGGCCATACTGGATGCTTTGTTAGAAATATCCATACCTAAATTGCTTATCCTCCTTTGTATTCTTGCCGTACTGACACCGTCATTTATCATGACAGGCATTCCAAAAGACATGTTTATGCCTTTATCTATGGCCGTTGCTTTTGCTATGGTTGCTTCTTTTCTGGCATCACAAACCTTTGTTCCTATTTTAGCCAACTGGTTCATGAAAAATCATGTCCACAAAGAACAAAATACCAGAAAAAGAGCCTTCTTCGAGAAATTCAGGGTAAGATACTCATTCCATATGCGCAGATATTCCAGCAAATCGGGTCTGCTATTTATGGCTTATAGTGCAATAGCGCTAACTGCCATAGTCATTTTATTAAATGTTGTTGGAACAGATGTTATGCCGGTTTCTAACAGCAGCGATTTCCAATTACGGGTAGAAGCTCCGCAGGGTAGCCGATTGGAAAAAACAGAAGGTATAACCCGAAGCATCATTAAAGATATTGAGCATCTACTGCCAGAAAATGGCATGAATATCAGTTCTGCCTTTGTTGGAATGCATCCGGCAAACTCGCCTATCAATCCTATTTTTTTATTTACCAATGCTTCGCATCAGTCAGTGATTCAAATTTCGGTTAATCAGGAAAGCTATAAAGGTTCTATGGAAGAACTCAAAGAGAATATCCGCAAGATGATCGAAAAAAAATATCCGGAAATCCGGTTCAATTTCGAACCGTTAGAACTTACGGAAAAAATTATGGGACAAGGTGCTTTGACTCCCATAGAGGTAAAGATTGGTGCCGGACAGGTTAAAACAGCTGCCAATCATGCCAGAAAAATAGAAAAGGAATTGAAAGAAATCCCCTATCTGAGAGATGTTAGGATAGCGGAGCCACTGGCTTACCCTACTTTGCAGATAACTGTCAATCGCGATCTGGCTGCGCAATTCGGGCTTACCATGCAGGATATCACCAGGGCTTTGGTTGCAGCGACCTCTTCTACCCGTTTTACCGATAAGAACTTATGGGTCGATCCCAGATCAGGCTTGGTGTTTCAGGTGCAGGTGCAATTCCCTGAATCCGTTGTCAATTCCGAAGAGCGATTGCGTTCATTACCATTAAAAAGAGGAAGTCAAAGACCTGTTTTAGAAGACATTGCAAACATCAGTAAGATTAAGTCACCGGCACAAATCAACAGAAAAGGACCAAACAGATATGTAACCGTTTTGGCTAATGTCTATCAAAAAGATCTGGGATCAGCATCTAAAGCGGTTAAATTGGCCATAACAAAAGCCGGTGAAGCGCCAAGAGGTACCAGTGTATGGACAGAAGGCACACTGCAATTGCTGGACGAAACGTTAGGTAGCTTATTAGCTGGTTTGGCTGTAGCAATAATAGCTATATTCCTCATGCTCTCCGCTTATTATCAATCTTTTAAAGTACCGCTCGTTATTTTGTCGGTATTGCCGGCGGTAATTGCCGGAAGTTTATTGATTTTATTTTTATCGGGAAGTACGCTAAACCTGCAGTCCTATATGGGTATTATTATGTCTATTGGAGTATCTGTTTCCAATGCAGTATTATTAATTAATCAGGCAGAATTTTATCGCAAGAAACTCGCATTAAAACCAACTAACGCATCCAGACTGGCGGCATCTTCGCGAATCAGGCCGGTGCTCATGACTGCTGCAGCCATGCTGGCAGGTATGCTCCCTATGGCCATTGGTATAGGTGACGGTGCCGAACAG
>NZ_JBEBVH010000115.1:0-11812 GCF_040392825.1 Pseudopedobacter sp. | reverse complement strand
GCATTTGCTGCAGGATGTTTTTGGTGTACAGAACATGTTTTTGAGTCGGTTTTTGGGGTAGATTCTGCGGTTTCAGGCTATGCCGGTGGACACACTAAAAATCCAACATATGAGCAGGTTTGTACAGAAACAACAGGACATGCCGAAGCTACTTTGGTATACTATGATCCTAAAAAAGTAAGTTATAAAGATCTGGTTCAGGTGTTTTTTGATTCCCATGATCCGACAACAAAAAACAGGCAGGGACCAGATGTAGGTTCTTCGTATCGGTCGGTATTGTTTTATCAAAATCTACAAGAAAAAGAAATCGCTCAGGACATTATCAGAAATCTGGTAAAGAATAAAGTTTTTTCTAAAACCATAGTTACAGAACTTGCTCAACTGAATGTGTTTTACAGAGCAGAAGAAGAGCATCAGAACTTTGTTAAGCGTAACCCCCTACAACCTTATGTTCGTGGAGTGTCTAACCCCCGGTTCGAGAAATTCAAGCTAAAGACCGCGCTCCCATTAAAAGAGTAAATTTCATACCTTTGCGCCAGATGAAGTCAGAAGAATTTGTTGAGATTGGTTATATTACCAAAACGCATGGGTTAAAAGGAGATGTTCAGGTTGCTTTTACTTATCATGAACCCGAGAAATTGAAAATGAATGCTGTTTTTCTGGAAATTGCGGGAAAAATGGTGCCTTATTTCGTTTCCGGTTTCAAGTTGTCTCAGCAAACTACAGGTTATTTTTTGTTTGAAGATATAGATCATATAGACAAGGCGAAAGCTTTGGTGAAAAAGAAAGTCTTCTTACAACAAAAACTGATGCCGAAGAAAAAGAAAGAGGAATTTACCTTTAAAGATTTACAGGGTTTTACAGCTATAGATAGCCAACATGGCGAGTTGGGTGAAATCCTGAGTGTAAGAGAGTACCCTCAGCAATTTTTGGCAACGGTAAATTATCAGGAAAAAGAGATCCTTTTTCCGCTCTCGGAAGACTTCATTGAAGATATCGATATTGCAAACAGAGTTTTAAAGATAGATTTACCCGAAGGGTTATTAGATGTTTATTTAAGCTAAGATGGGAATGCGTTTCGATATTATTACCGTTTTACCAGGGTTGCTGGAAAGCCCTTTTGCTCATTCTATTTTACAAAGAGCACAGAAGAAAGGCTTAGCAGAAATCTATGTACACGACCTAAGAGATTACTCTGCAAATAAACATAAAAGCGTTGATGATTATCCGTATGGCGGTGGTAGTGGAATGGTGATGCAGATAGAGCCTTTCGCGAATTGTATAGAAAAGCTACAGTCCGAAAGAGAATATGATGAAATTATCTTTATGACGCCAGATGGTGTTACGCTCAACCAGGATATTGCCAATGGCTTGTCCCTTAAAAAGAATATTATCATTTTAGCAGGTCATTATAAAGGAATAGACCAGCGAATAAGAGATCTTTATGTAACTAAAGAGATTTCTATTGGAGATTATGTTCTGTCTGGCGGAGAGCTTCCTGCGGCTATTGTGGTAGATGCGGTTGTTAGACTTTTGCCTGGAGTTTTATCTGATGAAACTTCTGCGCTTTCAGATTCTTTTCAAGGAGAATTGTTAGATGCACCTGTTTATTCCAGGCCGGCAGATTGGAGAGGACATAAGGTTCCGGATGTTTTGTTGAGTGGAAATCAGTCAAAAATAGAGCAATGGCGTTACGAACAGTCTTTAAAAAGAACACAAGAGCGTAGACCTGACTTATTGGAGTAACTAATTTTTATTAGTAAGTAGCTCGATAATTTTATCTTTATCCTTAAGCTGGTTTTTAAGGCTTTCGGTTAATTGTTTGTACATTTCAACCTTAGCATTTGAAATAGAGTATCGCTGTTCAAATTCTTCTGTTTTAAACTCTCCGTCTTCCAAAGTATACTTAACACCTATTCCAAATAGCACATTAGGAGATACTTCCAGTACTTCGGCTATTTTTTTGAGATCGGTATATTTAACAGACTCTTTGATCAAACTTAGTCTGAAACCATCAAAAGTTTTGCCTACCTGCTGTGCAAGCCAACTTAAAGAACGCTCTCTTTCTTTTAAAAGGTTATCAACAATATCTTTTAATTTCATAAAAAAATATGTAACTATTTTGAACTTTATTTATTGTTTCTTATTTTTATTTGTAATATTTGCTAAATAAAATTAGGTTGATTAAAAAATCTTAGGCAAACTACACAAAATTTTGGATTTTTTCACAAAAAAATGCTTTATGTATAAGTACAAGATAAATGAGTTGCTTGCTAATCTGCCCATGAAGGATTATAAAAAAGCGATGAAGTTGATCCCTAAAATATTAGGTGTTTCTTCAAATACATTTCTCAATTATAGAAGCATATTAGCAGATGAAGAAAAAGACATACCTTATCAAAAGGTGGTTATTATAGAAAAAATATTTGCATTGGAAGCGGGTACATTGATCAATGTAAAGACAAGTCAGAAAACTATTTATGAATTATTAGATGAACAGGAGGTCTGAATGTTAACGAAGGAAATAAATATAGAGAAATCGCTAAGTGATCATTTAATTAGTCTTATCAATCATGATATAAGAGCGCCAATGAAAAATTTCGCTTATTTTCTTTCTTTGTATGAAAAAGAAGAGATCGGTAATCAGAATTTTGATTTTATTGAAATGTTGCAGGTTTTCTTTAATTCTTCTTCCTTTTTGATGGAAAATTATATCCTTTGGAAAAGGATAATTGATAGGCAACTTGGATATAAGCAGGATTCTTTTGTGCTCTTACCTATTGCTAATGAGATAAAAGTGGCATTTTTATCCTATCTGGTAGATAAACAAGTGCATTTAGGCTTTAACTTCGATACAAATCAATGTCTTGAAACAAGCGAAGAAGTTTTCAGGTTTGTTTTAAAAAATGTGATTTATACGATTCTTAACTATAGCAACAAAGGCAATGCAGTTTATGTAGAGCTAAAAGAAGAGGGTAAGTGTTTGGAAGTGAGATCTATAGATTTATTTATTCCGCCTGGAAAATTGGCTTTTATGTTTAACATGGAAGAGTATAAAAACGTTTCGGGTAAAGATATAGGTGTTTTATTGAGTATACACCTCCTTAAGATATTTAATGGCGAGATTCTTTATGAACAATATGATTCAGGAGAAAGCATCTTTAAACTTTATTTTAATTAGGGGTTTTCGATATTTTTGATAGCTAAGTAATTCTTGTCCAAAAAGGTAAACCGAAATAAATACTGTAAAATTTTCAGATTAGTTTTTATTTTAGAAAAAAAAGACCTAATATTGCACTCCGAAATTTTCGGTGCGATTAGCAATTTAAAGAATCGTATTTAATCAGCATATAGTCATGGATTTAGTAAAATTTGTAGAAGAGCAGGTTGTAGCAAAGAAAGAATTACCTGCATTTAAATCTGGAGATACAATCAGCGTTCACTATAAAATTCGTGAAGGAAACAAAGAGCGTGTTCAGGTTTATCAAGGGGTAGTTATCCAGAGAAACAGTGCTGGTTCTACTGAAACTTTCACTGTTCGTAAAATTTCTAACGGTGTAGGTGTAGAACGTATCTTCCCTGTAAATTCTCCTAATATAGAAAAAGTTGAAGTACACAGCATTGGTAAAGTACGTAGAGCAAAATTATTCTACTTACGTAATCTTACTGGTAAAGCTGCTCGTATTAAAGCTAAAAGATAATATTACTTCTATTAAAATATTAAGACCCTTTTGGTATTCAAAAGGGTTTTTTTGTATTCGAAAATACTTCTCATGTCAGATTTAAGTTGGTTGTCGCGTTCTGCCTTATTGGTTGGAAACGATGGAATAGAAACCCTTCAAAAGAAACATGTTTTAGTTGTTGGATTAGGTGGTGTAGGCTCTTTCGCTGCAGAATTTATTTGCAGGGCGGGAGTTGGTGAAATGACTATTGTGGATGGCGATGTTGTAGACCCATCTAATAGGAACAGGCAATTACCTGCTCTGGCGACAAACCATGGTGTTAGTAAAGCCGAAATTATGGAAGAACGCTTGCTGGCAATCAACCCTGAACTTAAACTGCATGTGATTAAAGAGTTTTTATCGCCGCAAAAATGTAAGGAACTTTTAAGTACTCAAAAGTTCGACTATGTGGCGGACTGTATTGATAGCATTACTCCAAAACTGTTGCTGCTTTCTACAGCATTAGAGTTCAATTTGCCAATTGCAAGTTCTATGGGAGCTGGAGGTAAAGTAGATCCAACAAAGCTAAGAACAACCTATTTAACCGATACATGGGAATGTGTTTTTGCGCAGTATATACGCAAACGGTTGAAAAAAATGGTTAATGCATCTTCTATAAAAGCAGTATTTTCGATAGAAAAGGTGATGAAGGAATCTTTGGTCATGACCGACGGGAGCAACTTCAAGCTTTCTGCTTATGGTACTATTTCGTATTTACCTGCTGCTTTTGGAGGTGGAATAGCTTCTATAGTTATTCGTGATTTGCTAGGACTGCCGGTAGATATTGAAAAACGCCCAAATTTTATAGCAAAAGACAAGGACAAAAAGAAGAAAAAGAAAAACGCGAAGAAGAAAGAAGATGTTAAGGAATAGGCTCTTAGCGCATTCCTTCAGCAAAAATAGTAATTTTGGCGATAGTTAAATTTGAATAACGGACCTCTGTCTGAGACGATTTTTTATGCACCGTTCTCACTTGAGTCACAAATTGTGACTTCAAGATCAATTAGCGATTACAGACCATCCTGCATATATCCTATCCTTTTTCTGCTTTTGAGGTATTTTCTTTTTCGGATAATTCATCAAGATATTTAAAAATGACTTCGATGTTCTGATCCTGGTTTCGAATACTCTTTTTAAGTTTTTCAAGTTCCATAACAATATTAGCATTGTCAGAAAGCATTTTTCTGAAATAATTGAAGATCCGCATAATCTGTATGTTTACTTGTATCGCTTTTTTACTGTTCAGCACGCTGGATAGCATTAAAACGCCATGTTCGGTAAAAGCATAGGGAAGAGTTCTTCTTCCTCCCCAACTTGAGGTCGCAAATAGCGACTTCAAGTTTTGAAACTCATATTCAGTCAGCTGAAACATAAAGTCTTCGGGGAAACGATCTATATTTCGTTTTACCTGCTCATTAATTCTGTTTGTGTCTATACCTACAATAAAGCTAAATCACTATCTAACATTACTTTCTGTTCTCTGATATTGTAAATCTTGTCAACAACAGCTTCGTTTGGAATAATTGATTGTAATTGGTTATCCATGGAAATAATAATCAAATAAATATAGAAAAATATTATCTTTAAACAAGCACTGCTCTTAAAGGAATATAGTTTGACGTAACTTTATCCAAATCTCAAATAAGAGTCTTTTTAATTTTTAATTTTGATTTCAGACTTACAACATGCAAAAACCGCTTAAAAGACTTCAGGCATCCGCTGGTTCAGGAAAGACGTTCAGTTTGGCTGTTCACTATCTTACTTTGCTGTTCAGCAATGAAATCAAATATCGGGAGATATTGGCCGTAACCTTTACCAATAAGGCTACGGAAGAAATGAAGACCAGAATTTTAGAAGTACTGAAAGGCTTAGCGGAAAATAGTGATGATACCGGAATTGAAAGCTATCGCAAGCTGATACTACAAGCTTATCCTGCATTTACCCGGGAAAAATTGAGTGAAAAGGCAGATATAATATATAGAAAGATTTTACATGATTACAGTCGTTTTTCTGTAAATACCATTGATGGTTTCGTTCAAAAAGTAATTCGTGGTTTTGCATTTGAGCTAGGGTTAGATGCCTCCTATTCTTTAGAAATGAATATCGATAAGGTGAAAGAGAATTTGGTAGAGCGTTTGGATAAAGAGTTGGACAAACAGCCTGAGTTAGTACAATGGATTATCAGATTAGCTAAAGAAAGAATAGAAGACAATAAAAGCTGGAATTATAAAAGTGAACTGTTAAATCTTACCGGAGAAATTTTTAAAGAGCGTTTTGCAGTTTTTGAACAGGCTTTACAACAAATAGGTCTGGAAAATGCCAATGAGGTTTTTCTGGACTTTGCAAAAATATCTAAAGAAAGCGTTGTCCTTTTTGAAAAGGAAGTTGTAGAACTATCGCAGAAAGCTTTGACTGTATTAGAACGTTTTGAAGTAACGCAAGATGAATTAAGGGGAAAGAGCAGAAGTCCGCTTTTGCGATTGAATAAACTTGCCGGAAAAGATTTTAAAGATTACTCGAAGTTATTTGTGCTGGTAGATGCGCCGGAAGACGAATGGTTTCAGAAAAATGCTTCAACAGATGCTTATGCGGAAGTTAACGCTTTATTAAAAGAGCTGGAAAGACATTTTTCAGAATTCTATTCTAATTATGTCCTTCATCAGCAGTTTAATAAAAATGTGTATTTCCTAAGGTTGATGGTAGAATTAGTTGCTTTGCTAAAAGATTATCGGGAAGAAAGCGGTAACCTTTTAATTAGCGACGCACAAAACTTATTGACCGGGATTACAGATGATGCGGGAGATAATCCCTCTTTCATTTGGGAAAAGATTGGCAATAAATACAGAAACTTCCTGTTCGATGAATTTCAGGATACTTCGGTTAGTCAATGGGGAAGCTTTAAATCTTTAGTACAAAATGCTATTGCAGAACCAAGCGGAGAGCTGACAGACAATTTGATAGTGGGGGATACCAAACAATCTATTTACCGTTGGCGAAATGGAGACTGGAATATTTTACATTCCGGTGTAAAGAAAGATTTAGGTGAACATAATGTTTTGGATGATCAACTGGAAGAAAATTACAGAAGCTCTACAGAAATCATCCGCTTCAATAATGAGCTTTATCATAAATTACCGGGCCTGATTCAGCATAAGATTAACGCCGAAGTTTCTGAAGTTGAAGACAAAAATCTGAGTAACTGGTGGCAGGCAAATGAATATCAGGAAGTTATTGAAAATGTCTATCATCAATCTGAACAAAAGATAACACCTAATACACCAGACGGTGGCGTGGTGAAAATTAAAAGATTTGTAAAAAAGGAAGAACAGGAAGGTATATTTTCAGAAACAGTTTTCAGGGAATATGCTCTAGAATATCTGGTAGAGGAAATCATTGAGCTAAAAGCCAATCAAGCTTATCAATATAGAGACATCAGTGTGCTGGTGCGTTCCAACAAAGAAGCAGTTGCCGTTGTCGAGGCGTTGATGCAAGCACAAATTCCTGTTGTTTCGGGCGAGGCACTGTTAATTGGCAACAATACCGCAATTAAATTAATTGTCAATACTTTATGTGCTTTGGTCGGTTATGAAGAAAATACGTCTTTGTATAAGGCGAATTGTATTGCACTTTATCATAAAATAACCGGAAAACCTGTTCAGCCCAATAGTTATTTAGGGTTGCGTTTTAAATCGCTGGAACAATTGGGGCATTTATTACCGCGGGAGTTATGTGAAAAGGCTAATCTCTGGATTCAGTTTCCTTTGCCGGAACTGGTTGAAAAGATCATTAAAGCCTATGATTTAGACGCTCAGGGAACTTATTTACCCTATCTGCTGGCTTTCAGAGATCTTGTTGGCAATGCAACCAGACAGGGCGAAAAAGGCATTCATAGCTTTTTGAGTTGGTGGGACGAAGATGGTATTTCTAAAACATTACCATCGCCCGAAGAAGCTAATGCCGTACAGGTTTTAACTATCCACAAATCTAAAGGATTGGCATTTAGGGCCGTTTTTATTCCTTTCTGTGATCTGGGTTTAAGCGGAAAAAGCAATAGTGTATTTTGGGTGCCCGCTCAAGAAACCCCTTATGCACTTTTGGGAAGTATTCCGTTAAAGTATTCAAAAGAACTGGCCAATTCTTCAGTCGCCAAATACTATTTCGAAGAAGAATTATATAGCTATATGGATAGTTTGAATATGATTTATGTAGCCACAACGAGAGCAAAGGATTATCTGTTTATCGGAATAAAGGGAAGCGAAAAAAACGAAGGTAAATCCATCGGTGATTTATTCAGCTTGATTTATCAGGATCAGTTTGATGAAGATGGATTAATGATTCAGGGGAATTATATCCATAAACAGACAAAAGAATCTGCGAAGAATATCATTCCGTTAAAGACCTACCCTACTTCAGACAGGATTACAGAAATTTACGAAACTGTCGAAGACCGCCATGCCAATCATTTATTAAATATCGAACAGTCGGGCAGGAAAGGAAGTATCTTACATGATATTCTGGCCAATGTGAATAATCAGGAAGATATAATTTCTTATGTAGATGATTTGAATATTCAAGGTATTGTTTCTGCTGATGAAAAGGCAGAGTTTGTCCAATCGGCGAACGAAGTGCTGTTACATCCTGAATTGCAATACCTCTTGTCCAGAGCGAAAAGAACTATAGAAGAAAAAGGCATTATAGATGAATTGGGGAAACAACATCGTCCAGATAAAATTCTGGTCTGTGATGATGAGCTTATTATTTTGGATTACAAATTCACCAATAAAGAGCATGATACACATATTTCACAATTAGCTGAATATAAACATTTATTGCTGGCTATGGGGTATCCAAAAGTAAGCGCTTATTTGTTTTATGCATTAACCAAAAAATTGAAAGCTATTTAAGTTCCACATGAAACCGTTTTTAAAAGAAGTTGCCGAAGATTTAGTAGCTCAGTTTGGAGATAAGCTGCAGCATTGCGCTATTGTTTTCAATAATAAAAGACCATCAGCATATTTACAGAAATATTTGGCAGAGCTTTATCAAAAGCCATTTTGGAGTCCCACTTTTTTCACCATTCAGGAACTTTTTGCTAAATCGACAAACTATAAAATCGCGGATTTCTATGCGCAATTCTTTACGCTTTATAAATTATACAATCAGCTTTTGGCAAAAGAGAATTTGGGTTCATTGGATATGGCGCAGTTTTTTCCAATTGCAAAGATTATCTTAAGCGATTTTTCTCAGATAGATAACGATTTGGTAGATGCCAACAGGCTGTATCACGAGTTGGAGGATATCGCTTTAATCAATCAGCAGTTTGATTTCTTGTCTCCAGAACAACATGAGTTTCTGTCACAGTTTTGGACATCCTATTCTGAAGGTAAACACAAGCGACAGCAAGAGAATTTTATCAAAATGTGGCGGAGAATGCCTTTGTTATATAAATCCTTTCATGAAGAATTAGCCCGACAGAAGCTGCAAACAATGGGAATGGCTTATCGGAATCTGGCAGAAGATAAACATGATAACAAAGCCTTTTTACAGGAATTTGGTGAATGTAAACTAATATTTATAGGTTTTAATGCCTTAACAAAAGCAGAAGCAAAAGTTTTTAAACGTCTGCAGGAAGCTGATTTAGCCAGATTCTATTTTGATACCGATGCCTATTATTTAAAAGATCCTTTGCAGGAAGCCGGTTTGTTCCTTAGGAAAAATATAGACCGGATAGGTTTAGTTAATGCGTTGGACAGCCAAAAAGCTTTTATAAAAGAGAAAATAAGGCCGGTAGATATCTACAAAGTTCAGGGACATAATGTACAGGCTAAAATCCTGAATGACATTGTTCAGGATGAATATGTCCAATTAGCGATTAACAAAGATTATGGAGATACCGCTATTGTATTGGCAGACGAGTCTTTGTTGTTGCCAACTTTGCAGACTATTCCTTCGAAATTGAAAGATCCTGTAGGAAATGAAACTGGTTTGGAAGTAAACTTGAATGTAACAATGGGAGTTTCCTTTGTTTCTTCGACGTTGTTCGGTTTGGCAGATTTATGGCTGACTATCCAGAAAAGTATCCATCAGTTTAAACCAGGAGAGGAAATTACTTTTTCTTTCAAGAATGTGGAAGCATTTTTATCTCATCCGTTGGTTGGCTTAAGTGAAAAGATGCGGGAGAAAATATTGAAAGCTTTTGTAACAGAACAGATTGTACAGGTTCCGCAAAGTAGATTACTTCCGCAAAAAGGCATATTTATAGATTTTTTCCAAAAGATAAGTGAGTCGGTTGCTGTTGTTAAGGGCTTAAAAGATGCTTTGGAAGCTATTTTGAAAAGACAGCTATACGTAAAGAATCTGAAAAAAATAGACTCGGAATTATTCATTAAAACCATACAGGAACTCAATCGCTTGTACGACACGCTTTCTAAACATGTAAATGAAGGTAAACAGGTTTTAGAGGTAGGTTTTGTAATTTCACTTATTCAAAAAACGCTGCAAAGTGTATCTGTTCCGTTAAGTGGAAGTCCGTTACATGGTTTGCAGGTAATGGGATTACTGGAAAGCCGTAACCTGAATTTCAAGCATGTGGTTCTTTTGGGGCTAAATGACGGAATCGTCCCCAAAACAACTATTGGAAACAGTTTTATCCCGGATAGCTTACGACGAGTTTACGGCTTACCGGTTTTGGAAAATCAGGATGCCATTTCCGCTTATATGTTTTATAGATTAATTCAGCGAGCAGAAAAAGTAAGTGTGGTTTACAACAGCCTAACGGATGAAAGCAATTCTGGAGAACCAAGCCGTTTCTTAAAACAGCTGGAATATGAAAGTGGATGGAATTTCAATTATTTCCATCAGGAAATGAATGTGGAAGTAGAAAAAAGCGAAGCAACAGAAATTGAGAAAACCGATGAGATTATGAAAGTGCTGAATGACTTTTCTACCGGAAGAAGAACACTTTCTGCTTCGGCATTGACAACTTATATTGCTAATCCGATTGATTTCTTTTTCAATTACATTGCCGGGATAAAAGAACCAGAGGAGGTTCATGAAGTGGTTGAAGCGAATGATCTGGGTTCTATCCTTCATGGAACAATGGAAGATTTCTATAATTCCCTAAAATCAGAAAGTACATACATTACCCAGGAACGTATTGCCGAAAAACGTAAAGATATTCTGGCTTTGATTAAAACCAATTTTAATAAGATTATATATGACAATGCGGAAAGGCAAACTAACTTTTCGGGAATGCAGCTGGTGGTTTTAGCAATTGTAGAAGAATATTGTAATATTATTCTCAATTACGATGAAAAATGTGCTCCTTTTACTATTGTCCAAATGGAAGAGGCTATGATTGTTCCTTACACATTTATGGACGCAGCGGGGAATGAGAAAACAATCCATATTAAAGGAATTATAGACCGTGTAGATTTAACCAGTGAAGGAATTACCCGCATTGTTGATTATAAAACAGGTTCAGATAAACTGTCTTATCACAGCATTGAAGAAAGTTTCAATACCCATGGCAAGAACCTTAACAAGGCCCTGGTACAAACGCTTTTCTATACGTATGTTTTTGAGCAAGCCAAGAACCTGAAGTTTGTAGAACCTAATCTTTATGTCCTGAAAGTCATGAATAAAGAAGGTGTGCTGTTTCAGTCTTATCGAAAAGTTGATGATGGAAAAGGCGGGACAAAGCGTACAAAATTGAATTTAAGCAATGAGTTCCTGATAGAAGAAAAGGAAATTTTCTTAAATGAATTAAATAAAAAACTGGCAGAACTTTTTGACCAAAATACACCGTTTAGAGTAAGTGAAAACCCGTTAAACTATCAGTATTCGAAGTACACGACTTTAATGAGGAGATAAGAAATAATAAAATTGCTTTGTGCTTCCATACCTCATCTAAAAAAGGATATCTCATCGTGTTGGTGAGTAAAGTCTTTTCTGGAGTTAAGTTTTGTTTTCAATCTTGGAATAATTTCAAAAAATCTGCCGGAGTTTTGACACCTATAAAAGAACTGTCCAGCCTTAAAAATCAATATAAATATACGCATCATTTTGTGTTGCAAAAAACGACCCGTAAG
>NZ_JBEBVH010000114.1:0-11845 GCF_040392825.1 Pseudopedobacter sp. | reverse complement strand
TGTATGGCCTAACAGACTGGCTGTTGGTATAACGGGATCTTTGATACAGCCTCCTGGTTAATAAATATTATATTGGATGGTGAAGCTTACCTGTATGTGTAATTAAAAACAGCGCTTTGCGGGCCTTGCGCCGACTTAAAGTTGTACTTAACTTTACCATCCTTATCAAACACATAAACTTTACCTTCGGTAGAGCTGTAGCTTATAGCATCTGCAATGACAACAGACTCATCGAACCCATTAACAGTAATGCCATACGGGCTAACAATAGATACATTTACATTAGTTACAAAAGAAGCCCCTAACGTACCTGTAGTGATATCAAAAGGAAAAACCATAGCCCAGTCCTTCGCTATATAAGCATTGTTTTTATACATCGCTAATGCCCCCACGCTATACTCATAAGTCTCAGCTACCGCATCTGTTGTGCTGCTTATTTTAGTCAGCGCAGGCTCACTTTCTAAATATATACCTAAAGAAGTAACTAATAAATCACCATTTTCAGCAGCAACAATTTTAGCAGGATTATCGCTTACAGATATTCTTTTGGTCTCTGTAAATGTAGTTAGATCTACCACTACCACTTTATCTTCTAAACTGTTTTCGTAAAGATAATGTGATGATCCCGCTACATAAAGCTTCCCGTTTGCAACCGCCAGCCCTTCCAATGCCTCTGCATTAATGTCTCCGTTTTTCAGTTGCAGATTTCCATCAACAGTTAAACTGGTGGTATCTATACGACTAACTACACCATCATATCTGGAAACATAAGCCTTATTTTTGTAAAAAGTGATATAACGTGGCATATAACCTCCAGTCTCTCCATTAAAGGGAATACGTTTTAACGATTTTCCTGTGGCAATATCTATTACATCAACAAAAGAAGACTTTTCACTTTGTTTCCCACTCACTACACAATACATCTTGCTGCCATATTGCTTCAGATCATTTGCTGATTCGCCTAAATTAGTTCCATTAACCTGTTTATAATAATCTGTTATAGTATTGCCCGTGGTAATGTCGTAGTAAGTAATAGTACTATTGCCTCCTCCCATATTACCTTCATTTAATATATAAATTCCTTTTGTATCTGTAATTTCACCGAGAAATTGCGGTTCTGTTTTATCTTTTTTACAAGAGCTAAAAAAGATAGCACTTAAACTTAGTATTGTCAATAAGGCTTTAAAAGTGTTTGTTCTCATGTATAAATTATATTAATGTTAGTAGTTTTTAACAGGTACTTTTCATTTCGTCTTTGCCGCAATGCCCAAAAAGCCATTTCATAAACGCTCCTTTTAAGCTTTACTTAGCACACATCCCTCTCGCAAACAGAAAACAGAAAACAAAAAATAAAAAATAAAATATCAGTACCTATCATAGCCCCAATCCCCGAAGGCTAAGAATCTGTATGTTAAAAGGCAGGTCTTCTGACTTACTCTCCTGTTTTCTGCCTTCCCATCCAAACTTCGTAAGGACAGTGGCCAAAGATTAGAAAACAGTTTAAAGAGCTTACAGCTGCGGGACAGTTACGGATTTACACCATATTCCCTATTAATTCCGATAAAAGCCAGGCTACTAACGGAAACCTTCAACAGCGCAAAAGTACATATTTCGTTCAATTATTTAGTATTTATATTACGACTGCCATTATTACAAAGAAAAAGTACAATTACTACACAAATTTCAATTGAAAATAAACAACCATAGAATCTATAATTTTTTTGATCTTTAAGCGCTGTAGTAAACTGATTAAGGGATGAAAAATATAGTGATATTAACCGGTTCGGGAATAAGTGCCGAAAGTGGAATTGCAACATTCAGAGAACAAAATGGTTTATGGGAGAACCACCGTATAGAAGATGTCGCTACTCCTGAAGCGTGGTTAAAGAATCCGGAGACAGTACTTAATTTTTACAATCAGAGGAGGCAACAGGCGCTAGCTGCAAACCCTAATTATGCCCATTTGGCACTTAAAGAACTCGAAAAAGATTTTAACGTTCAAATTATAACACAAAATGTCGATCATCTGCATGAACAGGCAGGAAGCACCAATATTATTAAATTACATGGAAGTCTATTTTCTAAATGCAGTGACAAAAACCGAGCTATTAAAGCTGAGGTTTACGATAATATGACTTTTGGAGAGAAAGCTCCTGATGGTGGCTACTGGCGACCCGATATTGTATGGTTTGGAGAAGCTGTTTCCGAAATTGAAAATGCTCTTCCCTATTTCAGGCGAGCCGATGTCTGTGTCATTATAGGCACCTCTATGCAGGTTTATCCTGCCGCTGGTCTTACACAATATTTACCCCAATATGCAGAGATCTTTATCCTGGATCTTAACAGTCCTACGGCCAATAACTCCAGAGCTAAGGTAAATTATATTACAAAAAGAGCTACCGAAGGAGTTGACGATGTAATTAATCTTTTAAAAGACAAATTGTTATAACTTCCATTATTAAAATTCATTATTAGGTTCTCTATTCCTTAAAAAATTCAGAAACTGCAACCTGTAAATCCTACAGATATCTTTTGAATACCGCCCGAATCTGGTGCAGATAAGATCCACCAAATAAATTAAGATGAATTAGCAAAGGATATAAATTCCAGATATCACAACGCTCCTGCCAACCACGTTTTAAAGGGAAAGTTTCTTGATAAGCTTTATAAAAACCATCGCCAAAGCCACCGAATAGCCTAGTCATAGCAATATCGATTTCACGGTGCGCATAATATGCTGCCGGATCAATTAAGATAGGTTCCTGCAATTTATCTGTAACCGCATTACCATTCCATAAATCACCGTGTACAAGAGAAGGTTTTTCAGGCTCGTAAATCGTATTTAAAAAAGTGTAGACTTTTTCAAAATTAGAGACATCCGATGTTTGCAGCAAAGCTGAAGAAAGTGCCAGTTTAATTTGCGGATTTAGCCTGCGCTGAATAAAGAAATTCAGCCAGTCTTTATCTGGCGTATTATCCTGATGTAAACTTCCCATATAGTTAGATGTATAAAAGCCGAAATCTTCATGTCTGTAAAGATGCATTTTAGCGAGACGAATTCCCAGGTCATGCATGGCCGAAATGGTAAATTGCTCCAGATCTATCCATTCTAAAATCAGGAAGGTACTGCCATCACTCTCTCCAAACGCAATTACCTGAGGAGTCTTTACAGCCTGAGCAGAATGTATAAGTCGGAGTCCTAAAGCTTCCTTTTCGAACATGTCCGGGTACCGCCTGGCTTCATTTATTTTAATAAAGTAATTAGAAGTAGTACCAGCAAGGCGGAAAGCACTGCTAATATCGCCTCCTCTAATAGACTCAAAATACTTGATTTTAAAATCATTACCTTCAGAAACCTTAACAATTTCTTCTACTTCGTTTCTAAATTTTTCGGACCACATTATTTTTTAAAATACAGTTGTAAAATCGCAATTAATTTTTTACTAAAAAATCTATCTTTGCAAATCACATGAAGCATATACGTAACTTCTGCATTATTGCACACATCGATCATGGTAAGAGTACACTTGCCGATCGTTTATTGGAATATACTAACACCATTACCCAACGCGAAGCTCAGGAGCAATTGTTGGATGATATGGATTTGGAACGCGAACGTGGTATCACTATTAAAAGTCATGCCATTCAGATGAATTATAAATATAATGGTGAGGACTATGTGCTTAACCTGATTGATACACCTGGACACGTAGATTTCTCTTACGAAGTTTCGCGATCTATTGCTGCCTGCGAAGGCGCTTTATTAATTGTAGATGCTTCTCAGGGGATTCAAGCACAAACTATATCTAATTTATATCTGGCGTTAGAACATGATTTAACCATTATTCCTATCCTTAACAAGATGGATCTTCCGGGTGCTATGCCAGAAGAAGTTAAAGACCAGATAATTGATTTGATTGGCTGTGACAGAGACGAAATTATTCCTGCGTCCGGAAAAACAGGAATGGGAGTTTACGATATTTTAAGTGCTATCATAGAACGTGTTGCTGCTCCGGTTGGAGATCCGCAGGCACCGCTTCAAGCTTTAATTTTCGATTCAGTATTCAATCCTTTCCGTGGTATCATTGCCTATTTTAAAGTTGTTAACGGTGAAATCCGTAAAAATGATAAAGTAAAATTCGTAGCCACAGCTAAAGAATATTATGCCGATGAAGTTGGCGTATTGAAACTGCAACCTTCGCCAAGAGATGTAGTTAAAACCGGTGACGTAGGCTATATTATTTCTGGTATTAAAGAAGCAAGAGAGGTTAAAGTAGGTGATACGATTACGCATACAGCCCGACCTTGCTCAGATGCTATCCAGGGTTTCGAAGAGGTTAAGCCAATGGTATTTGCCGGCATCTACCCTGTCGATACAGAAGATTTCGAAGAATTGAGGGAAGCAATGCATAAACTGCAGCTTAATGATGCTTCTATCGTTTTCGAGCCTGAGTCTTCCGCTGCTCTGGGATTTGGTTTCCGTTGTGGATTCCTTGGAATGCTACACATGGAAATTATTCAGGAACGTTTAGAAAGAGAATTCGATATGACGGTTATCACGACCGTACCTAACGTTTCTTACAAAGCGTACACTACCAAAGGCGATGAGATTATAGTAAATAACCCTTCTGAATTACCCGATCCGTCTAAAATGGATTTTGTAGAAGAGCCTTTCATTAAAGCCAATATCATTACCAAATCGGATTATGTTGGCCCTGTAATGTCCCTTTGTATTCAAAAAAGAGGAGTTATTGTCAATCAGCACTATTTAACTTCAGACCGTGTAGAATTGGTTTTCGAAATGCCTATGGGCGAAATCGTATTTGATTTTTACGACAAGCTAAAAACCATCTCCAAAGGCTATGCATCTTTCGATTACCACCAGATTGGTTACAAACAATCTGACCTGGTTAAATTAGATATCATGTTAAATGGCGAGCAGGTAGACGCACTTTCTTCATTAATTCATAGAAGTAACTCTTACGAGTTTGGCAAGAAGATTTGTGAGAAACTTCGTGAGTTAATTCCGAGACAACAGTTCGAAATTGCTATCCAGGCATCTATAGGAGCTAAAATTATCGCTCGCGAGAATGTAAGAGCATTAAGAAAAGACGTTACCGCAAAATGTTATGGTGGTGATATTTCCCGTAAACGTAAGTTATTGGAAAAACAGAAAAAAGGTAAAAAACGTATGCGCCAGGTTGGAAACGTAGAAATTCCACAGTCGGCGTTTATGGCGGTATTGAAATTGGATTAGATTTTTAGGTATCAGGTATCCAGTATAAAGTATCAAGGCTATTAGTCCGATACCCACACACCAGATACTTGATACTAAGTACTTGATACTAATAATATGAAATTACTAGACGGAAAATTAGTTTCTGAAGAGCTTAAAAAGCAGATAGCTGTAGATGCAGCTGAAATGTTGGAGAAAACGGGCAGGAAACCACATTTGGTTGCTATTTTGGTAGGTAACGACGGTGGTAGTGAAACCTATGTTGCAAGCAAAATGAGAAACTGCGAAAAAGTAGGTTTCAAATCTTCTTTAGTAAGATATGACGTAACAGTTACGGAAGCTGAGTTACTAAATAAAATTGAAGAGCTGAACAAAGACGCCGAAGTAGATGGATTCATTGTGCAGTTACCGCTTCCAAAACATATCAATCCCGACGTCATTACAGAGGCTATAGATTACCGTAAAGATGTAGACGGATTCCATCCAATCAATTTAGGAAGAATGCAGCGCAATCTGCCTTGTTTTTTACCTGCTACACCTTATGGTATATTATTGATGTTAGAGTACTATGGTATTGAAACGGCTGGTAAAAACTGCGTGGTTGTGGGCAGAAGCAATATTGTGGGAAGTCCAATGAGTGTACTAATGGCCAGAAATGCTAATCCGGGCAATTGTACAGTTACTTTAACCCACAGCAGAACAGCTAATTTGGGCGAATACACTAAAAATGCTGATATACTAATTGCCGCAATAGGCAAAAAGAATTTCATTACCGCAGATATGGTAAAAGATGGTGCTGTAGTAATAGATGTAGGCATGAACCGCGAAACTTCTGCCACTACAAAATCAGGATACAAACTTTATGGTGACGTTGATTTCGAAAACGTAGCGCATAAAGCTTCTTATATTACCCCTGTCCCGGGTGGTGTTGGCTTAATGACTATTGTCTCTCTATTAAGAAACACCCTTGCCGCAGCCAGAGGCGAATTTTACGCTAAATAGTTAAATTACTTTAAACATATTGTGAAAAGCGATTCTGAATAGAATCGCTTTTTTGCTTTGTGTTATATTTATTTGAACGTCCTTCCCTTTGAAAAATAGCCTAAATGTAAATAACCTCAATTATCAACCTAATGTAAACTCTCACACAGCAACTAAACAAATGTTTAATTAAACACTTGTTTAGTTTAAACGATTGTTTAAATTTGCGCACTTCTAAAAAGATGGATATCAACGATAAACAAAAAGAAATTTTATTGGTAGCTGAAGATTTATTCGCTAAAAATGGCTTTGATGGTACCTCTGTAAGAGATATAGCACAAAAAGCTTCAATTAATGTTGCCATGATTAACTATTATTTTGGCTCTAAAGAGAAGCTTTTAGAAACATTGGTACAATACAGAGCTAATGAGCATAGAATAGACCCCAGCCAATACGATTTTGAAACTGATGCACTAAAAAGATTAGACAGAATGATAGAACATTATGTTGAAAAGAAGATAACAAATCAGCATATCTATCAGATTCTTGCTACGGAAGCATCAGTTAAGAAAAGAGTAGTTAATTCTCAGAAATTTAAAGAATTAAGATTATATAATATCAATTGTATAAAGGAGGTTGTAGAGTATGGCTGCCAGCAAAAGGTATTCAAATATTACGATCCTATTTTACTACACACTACAATGATTGGCACTTTTATGAATCTGCGAATGAACCAATCTATTTTTGAAGATTTACTACACCTGGATCCAAAACAAGACTTCAATCAATTTTTGAGAGAAGCACTTACCAAACATTTAAAATTTACACTCAAAGCAATATTAACTCATGAAAATTAAGCATTGGACAATTGCATCCTCTATCATAATGAGTTCTTTTTCTATACATGCACAGGAAAGAAAACATTTAGATATAGAAGAAGTGCTCCATTTGGCATTTACACAGTCTAATCAAGCTAAAGCTTTAGATGCCAGTGTACAAACAAAACACCTACAATACGAAGCTGCCAAAGACAACTACCTACCGGAAACAAAATTATCAGGCACCTATCTCGCACTAAACACTCCTAACATAGATTTCAAAGCCAAAGAATCATCTTCTGATAATAGTGGAAGTGGCTCAGAAATAGCTCCAAACCAATTAATGCTTGGCCAGCTTTCTGTTAATATGCCCATATATGCAGGCGGGAAAATCAGAAACAGCGTAAAAACGGCAGAAGATACCTGGAAAGCTGCCGAATTAAACAGCGTAGCATCTAAACAAAATCTATCAGTTCAGGCTTTGCATCTGTATCTTGCCTTATATAAAGCCCAGCAAACGACATCTTTAATAGCCGAAAACATTAAAAAATCTGAACAGCAGGTAAAGGACTTTAAGGCTATGGAAGAGAATGGCCTGATTGCCCGAAATGATTTATTAAAAGCAGAATTACAACTTTCTGACTACAAAGTTTCTTATCAGGAAGCAGCTAAAAATGTAAAGGTATTAAATTACCAGCTCAACACTTTACTTGGCTTAAACAGTAATACAGAATTAGATGAAATAAAACTCACTAAAGAACTATTAATTAGTAATATATCTGATGGAAATTTAAAAGACAGATACGAAATTAAAGCTTTGGAAGCTCAAAAAGAAGTGGCGGAAGATCAAATAAAAGTCACCAAATCTGCTTATAAGCCTACCTTGTTTGCTACTGCTGGCTATGCCGCTATACATGTACCCAGCGTGGTTACGGTTACCAATGCGCTTAATGCCGGAGTTGGTTTATCTTATGATCTGGGTTCGCTATACAAAAACAAAAAAAAGGTGAACGTAGCGAAGCAAAACCTTGTGGAGGTAGAAAGAAATCTGGCCGTTACAGAAGACAACATTAAAAATCAGATACAAGAGGCACAGCAAGAAGTTGCACTGGCTCAGGAGAAAAATAAGCTTCACCATCAGGCACTGGATCAAGCTAACGAGAACTATCGGATTGTAAAAGACAAATACGAAAATGGTGTTGCAGATACTGATGATTTGCTAACTGCCGACGTACAGCAACTACAAAGTAAAATAAGTCTGGCTATGGGCGAGGCAGATCTGGTAGAAACTTATTACAATTTATTATTAGCAAACGGTCAATTAAACATACAATAGACATAAAAAATCATGGAAAATACCGCACAAACACATAAACCAAAGAACACCAAATTTGTGTTTATCCTGGCTACCATAATTATTTTAGGTGGTGGCTTTGGAATATATAAATACCTGCATAGCCAAACGTATGAAACTACAGACGATGCGCAGATAGAACGTAATTTAAATCCTATTATCCCTCGTGTAGGTGGATACATAGATCGTGTATATGTTCACGACAACCAGATGGTAAAAAAAGGCGATACTTTATTTACCATCCAGCCGGTAGATTATCTGGTTAAAGTAGAGGAAGCAAAAGCAGCTCTGCTAGCTGCCGAAAGCGCTTATGAAGTAGCTAAAGCAGATGTAAATGCGGCCTCTGCTAATGTAGCCATTTCAGACGCAACTATCCAATCTAATACGGGAACTATAGAAGCAGCAGAAATCAGGTTACAACAGGCTACTAACGATTTTAATCGTTATGCCAACCTGTACAAAAACCACTCTATTACTAAACAACAATACGAACAGGCTTTAACGTCGAAGTTAGAGGCAGAAAAACAGGTAGAAGTACTGAAACAACAACGCAGAGCCAGCAGCTCTCAAAAAAATGCAGTGGTAAGCAAAACCGATGTAGCAAGCAAACAAACTGAAGTAGCTCATGCTAATATTGAAAGAGCAAAAGCTACCTTGAAGGCTGCAGAACTTAATCTGTCTTATGCAACAGTTGTCGCTGCTGTGGATGGTCAGGTTTCAAATATCAAACTACAACCAGGACAATTGGTTAATGCAGGCCAGTCTATGTTCTACATCATTAATAATACAGAAACCTGGGTAGTCGCCAATTTTAAGGAAACTCAGCTAAATAAAATCAGAGCAGGTCAATTGGTAGAAATTAAGGTAGATGCATATCCGGATGATGTAATTGAAGGTCAGGTAGAGTCCTTCTCTCCTGCTACAGGTTCTAAATTCGCATTACTTCCTCCGGACAATGCTACAGGTAACTTTGTTAAAACAGTGCAACGCCTACCGGTAAAAATCACTTTCACAGAACATAACAAACCTGAAATTATAGCTATGCTTCGCCCGGGAATGAATGTGGATGTTGATGTGCACACAAAATAACTATGGAAACTTTAACAGATAAAGATAGTTTGGTTGAATATGGGTTTAAAAGGGTATTAATTACCATTACCTGTATTTTATGCGCTTTACTTGAAATTGTAGATACCACCATTGTTAATGTGGCTCTTAATGACATGAAAGGTTCGTTAGGGGCAACTTTAACAGATGTTGCATGGGTGATTACAGCTTATGCTATTGCCAACGTAATTGTTATTCCCATGACCAGTTGGTTATCGCAGCAATTTGGCAGACGCAATTATTTTGCTGCCTCTATTATTATTTTTACCGTATCCTCATTCCTATGTGGTAATGCTACCAATATTTGGGAACTGGTGGCTTTTCGCTTCATACAAGGCATGGGTGGTGGAGCTTTATTGGTTACTGCCCAAACAATACTGACAGAGAGTTATCCTCCTGAAAAACGAAGTATGGCACAGGCTATTTATGGTATGGGAGTTATTGTAGGACCTACATTAGGCCCTCCTCTAGGCGGTTATATTGTAGATAATTTCTCGTGGCCTTATATTTTCTACATCAATGTTCCTTTAGGTATTATAGCTGTTTTGATGACACTTTCCCTGGTAAAAAGTCCAAGCTACGGAAAAAAACAATCTGCCAGAGAAGTAGATTGGTGGGGAATGATTTTCCTGATTATGTTTATCGGTTCTCTGCAATTTGTGCTGGAACACGGGCAACAGGACGATTGGTTTGAAGACAGAACGATATTAATCTTGAGCATTATGTCGTTCTTCGGTCTGTTCTTCTTCATCTGGCGGGAACTCACTTATGCTAATCCAATTGTGAATTTGCGGGTACTTAAAGACAAAAACCTGCAAGTTGGTACTGTTATGAGTTTTATATTAGGATTCGGTTTGTTTGGTTCTACTTTCATTATTCCTATCTATACACAATCAATTCTAGGTTGGACGGCTACTGACGCTGGTATGTTATTAATTCCAAGTTCTATTATGACGGGGCTGATGATGCCCTTTATAGGAAAGATGATACAGAAGGGCGTTCCTCAAAAATATATGGTTGCCCTAGGTCTGTGTATTTTCTTTGGCTATTCTTTCTTTATGTACGGATTGATTACCAATGATACGGGTGCCGAACACATGTTTTTACCCCTAATTATAAGAGGGATTGGATTGGGGCTACTCTTTGTACCGGTTATGACCTTGTCTTTATCTACTCTTTCTGGTAAAGCAATTGGAGAAGGGGCTTCTTTTACCGGAATGAGCAGACAGTTGGGTGGTTCTTTTGGTATTGCATTGATTACTACTTTTATCTCCAGAGATAGTCAGCATCACAGAGTAGATTTAATAGGCAATCTGGATCCTACCAAATTTGAAGTACAACAAAGGATAGCCCAAATGCAGGCCAATTTTATAGGTAAAGGTTTTAGTCCAAACGAAGCACTTTCCAAAGCCTATCAACTACTGGACGGCGCTGTTACCAAACAAGCCACTGTGTTGTCTTATATGGACGTTTTTTTGTATTTAGGGCTCTTATTTTTAATCTGTGTTCCTTTTGTACTGATGATTAAACAAGGTAAAAAACAAAAAGTAGATATGTCTAATATGCATTAACAACAAATGTTAAACAATAACTTTATGGAAAAGAAAGCACATCAATACAGATTAAGATTAGAGTATCTCGAAAATAATAAGGGAGAATCAATGAATATGGATCCTATTGAATTAAAGTTCGACAACCATGACGATATTTTTAAAATTGTTCAAATGCAACAGGACAGAAATATCTTTGGCAACAAAAACCAATCTGCCGAATTTGCCATTGGATTGAAATTGTTTAGCGAAGTAATGTTAAAAAACCGCAGTAATCCATTATTTGAAGAGCTATTACCCGCTTTTGGTGCTTTCATGAAAAAGCTTAAGGGTAAATAAAAACACATTGCGAGGTTTTAGGATACCTAGTTTAGCTTATTCTGGAAATATTTGTAAACAGCTATTTTTAGATGTTAGCGCATTTCGAAACATACATGAAACGGATTTAAAACCGATTTATCTATTCGGAATGCGCCGGGCTAATATCTCGAACTATAGTCTCTCATTATATAGTGCCCAAAACTATTATTCCATAATGAAAATGCCAAATGCTATAAAACAAATTCCTGCTTTACAGCGTTAATAAGCTATTCTTGTCCGTTTCTGAAAAAGAAAAATCAACACCAGATTACTACATTTATTAAAAAGACATGTTAACAGATATCCACCCAAAGCTACCCATGCGAGATAAAGCCAAAACAAAAGATTTTTATATCAATAAGTTGGGATTTAAAGAATTAGGTACTGTAGACTATAATGGCTACTTAATGGTTGAGAGGGAAAATATTCAAATTCATTT
>NZ_JBEBVH010000113.1:0-11859 GCF_040392825.1 Pseudopedobacter sp. | reverse complement strand
AGTACCGATGGAAAGAACTTTTCTAACATAGGTACAGTAGACAACACCAATAGTTCGTATTATTCATTTACCGACTCAAAAACTGATGTACAGGGCGCTTATTACAAATTGCAGAAAATTGATACTAATAATTCAACAGAATATAGCAAAGTCATTCGTGTAAACAGCAAAATAAATAACGGAATATCACTTTCTGTTTACCCAAATCCTACCTCAAACGCACTTAACATTGTTTTTTCACCCAGAGAGGAGACTTCAATATTAAAAATAGTATCTATATTAGGTCAGGTGATTTACCAAACCACTGTTAATTCTTTGGAAAAACAGGTAGTTGTTCAGACTGAAAAATTTACACCCGGAAATTATATCATTATACTTGAAAGAGGAAATAACAAAGAATTTTCAAAGTTTATAAAACAGTAATTATTATGCATAAACAATAACTGTTAAGAGCTTCCGGGTAACTTTGCATTTTTATAGATACACCTTCTTGTTTTTAAATTTAGAAATATCAGTTCTTTATTAAAAACAGGAAGGTTTTTTAATAAAAGGTGTATTTTTAAAAGATGGCAAAATTACTTTATTATTTTTCGTTTATTACGGTTCTATCCTTAATTCCAAATTATACTTTTGCGCAACCACGTCTGGATTTTGACCATTTAACAGTGGAAAATGGCCTTTCCCAAAGCTCAATATTTGCCATCGCTCAGGATAAGAAGGGTTTTATGTGGTTTGGCTCAAAAGATGGGCTGAATAAATTCAACGGGCATTATTTTGAAGTATACAGAACCGGCAATAGCGAGAAAGATTATATTGTAGCCTTACAAGCCGACCAAAATGGCAATTTATGGATAGGAACAAAAAAAGGACTCAAAAAATACATTTATTCAGAAGATTCATTTTTAGAAATTGGTGCAGATCCTAAAAAAAATAATAGCTTAGACAGTTACATCATCAATTGTATCTATCAAAGTCCGGATAATACTATTTGGGTAGGTACAGACAAGGGTCTTAATAAGCTCATAAACGATGATAGAAATTCTTTTCAACAGCTTTCTGGTAAAATTGAAGGGCTGGAACCCGGAAAAATTACGGCTATATTTCAGGATAGAAACAAAAACCTATGGTTGGGTACACCTAAAGGTTTAACAAAAGTAAGCTATAAAAACGGCGTATATTTCACAAATCATCAAATTTTATCCAACAATAAATCATCCGAAGACATTACTTCTATTGTAGAAGACGATGAAAATAACCTTTGGTTGGGTACTAAAAGTGAAGGGATTATAAATTATAATCCTGACACAAAAAAAGTGACCCGTTTCTACCAGATTGATAATGAAAAAAACAGTTTAATCAACAATAATATCAGGAAGATCCTTAAAGATGAAAATGGAAATTTATGGATTGCTACATTAAAAGGCCTCTGCTTTCTTAATCCTAAACAAAAGAGATTTACAACTTATACCCATAATCCCGGGAATCCAAAGAGCCTTAACCATAATTCAATCTATGACATTTGCATAGATAATCAAAAATCTATATGGCTGGGCACCTATTATGGAGGCGTAAACGTTGCTTATTCAAAAACTACATTATTCCAAACTTACAGAACAGAATCTGTCAGGAACAGTCTGAGCAGCAATGTTATTAGCACCATTATTGAAGATAAAGAGAATTTATGGATAGGTACAGAAGCCGAAGGCTTAAACTATTTTAATAAAAAATCAAAGACCTTCACTCATTTCAAACATATCCCGGAAGATCCCAACAGTTTAAGCTCCGATCTGGTTACAGCAATTTACAAAGACACTAAAGGACAATTATGGGTTGGCACCGTAGGTGGCGGATTAAATCTGCTCTCTTCTGACGGCAAAAGCTTTATCCATTTTAAAAATAAAGCAGGAGTAAACGGCACTTTAAGCAATAACAACGTTGCCAGTATATTAGAAGACAACAAAGGTCGGTTTTGGGTTGGAACAATGGGTGGCGGACTAAACATTTTAAATCCGGATACGAAAACCTTTACTACATACGGCAATACTAAAACCAGTACATTAAGCAGCAATTGGGTGAAGGTTATCTTTAAGGACTCTAAACAAAACTTATGGATAGGAACGCATGACGGAATAAAACTATTAAGAGAGCAAGATCATGCATTTAAACTATTTTCCAAAGAAAATTCAGGGCTCACCTCCAACCTTATCACCTCTATCACCGAGTCTGCGGGTGGATATATATGGATAGGTACAAATTACGGTGGATTGAATTGC
The DNA here is from genome assembly GCF_040392825.1 of Pseudopedobacter sp. NCBI lineage: Bacteria > Pseudomonadati > Bacteroidota > Sphingobacteriia > Sphingobacteriales > Sphingobacteriaceae > Pseudopedobacter > Pseudopedobacter sp. Next base: position 9,586 of record NZ_JBEBVH010000113.1, on the reverse strand, counting down.
TTTAACCTAAAAAATGGTGAATTTTCTCATTATACCACCAGTGATGGCCTGCCTAGCAATAATATTATGGCCATTATAGAAGACAATAATCACCTTTTGTGGATCAGTACAGATAATGGTCTTTCCTGTTTCGATATAAAAGACAAAACATTTAGAAATTATAATAAGAAAGACGGACTTCCGGGTAATGTATTCAATTCTAACTCCTGTTTAAAAACTAAAAACGGTGAATTGTACTTTGGGAGTTTCAATGGTCTGGTTAGCTTTTACCCAACAAATATCCAAAAAAATGATTCTACCTATCCGGTAGTATTTACCGGCCTGAAACTATTTAATGAAAAGGTACAAACCAATGCTGATGATGGTATTTTGAAAATGAACATCACAGAGATGGGCGAGATCAATCTGAGTTATAACCAAAACACATTTACACTTGAATTTTCATCTTTAAATCTGATCAAATCTTTTAAAAACAAATATGCCTATAAACTGGAAGGTGCAAAAGGCGATTGGGTATACACTTCTACTCCTGCTGTCACCTATACTAACCTGTCTCCGGGTAGCTATACCATTCTGGTTAAAAGCGCTAATAGCGATGGCATATGGAATCAAATGCCTTCCAAAATTCGTATCCATATTGCACCACCGTTATGGAAGACATGGTGGGCATACCTGCTTTACGTAATCTTACTTGGCATTATTGCATACCTGATAGTAAACTCGCTCATCTCGAAATCCAGATTAAAAAGAGATTTGTATTACGAACACCTGGAAAATACCAGACAACAAGCTCACTATCAGATGCAGATGGATTTTTTCACGAATATATCTCATGAACTGCGAACTCCGCTAACATTAATCGTTGGCCCTCTCGATAATGCGGTGCAGGAAGTTCCCGAAGATTCAAAATTACGGCACCATTTAAACCTTGCTAAAAAGAACGCTGGTCTGTTGTTAAAACTGGTCAATGAATTAATGGATTTCCGAAAGGTGGAAGCGGGACAAATGAAAATTCATCCTTCATGGCACAATCTACCTAACTTTATACGTAATATATTTGAATTTTTCACAAATGAAGCGGTTTCCCGCCATATCAACTATCAGCTAAAAGTAGACAACATCACCGAAGATTATTTTTTCGACAAAGATCAACTCGAAAAAGTAATTTTTAATCTTTTATCTAATGCTTTTAAATTCACGCCTGATTCGGGCAGTGTAAGGGTGAGAGTTAGCCAGGAAACCAATTTCCTGACTATAATAATTGAGGACGATGGTGAAGGAATACCTGAAGAAAATGTCCAGAACCTATTTACAAGATTTTATCAAATTGAAACCCAGGGATATAGAAAAAACAGTTCTGGAGTGGGGCTGGCTCTTGCAAAAGCCATTATAGAAATGCACCATGGTAGTATTGCTGTTGAGAGTGACTCACTGCCTGACATAGATGGATTTAAAACAAAGTTCATTATTAAATTGCCACTAAATTTACCGACAATAACTAGCGAATCAGTTTCAGAAAGCAAATCAGAATTTATAACTGTTAACAAGATGATTGCGGAGGAAGGGCCCTTTAGCCCTGTTCAAACAATATCTCAAAATTCCGACTCAAAATTAACGGTCCTATTGGTAGAAGATAATAATAATATGAGGGCTTTTATCAGAGAGGAAATTGCTCATTTGTATCAAGTGATAGAAGCAGAAAATGGAGAACAAGGTCTTGAGATAGCCAAAGAAGTTATACCCGACATCATTATCAGCGATTCTATGATGCCCATAATGGATGGTCTGGAATTATGCAGACAAATAAAAACAGATGAGGCTACAGCACATATTCCTGTTATTTTACTCACTGCGAAAAGTGAGGACTCAAATAAATTGGAAGGATTGGAAACGGGTGCAAACGTTTATATCACTAAGCCGTTTAATACCAAATGGTTATTATTAAATATGAATAATTTAATGGTTGCCAGAGAAGCAATAAGACAACGTTTCAGTAAAAAAATAAGTTTAGAACCTAATGATGTTGAAATGACTTCCGGCGATGAAAGGTTTATAGAAAAACTTATTTCGATAATAGAGAATAATATGGAATCGTCAGACTTTGGTGTTGCAACTTTAACTCAGGAAATAGGAATGAGCAAAAACGTCTTATATCGCAAAGTTAATGCACTTACCGGACTTTCTGTTGGCGATTTTATTAAATCCATCAAATTAAAGAAAGCAGCTATTCTACTTAAAAAGAAACATCTTCCTATTTCGGAAGTTGCTTTCTACGCTGGCTTTAATGACACTAAATATTTTGGGAAAGAATTTAAGAAACATTTTGGAAAATCACCTTCGCAGTATCGAAGTGACCTAGATGAAACAGAAAGTGGATAGTTTTTGTGAACTATCCACTTTCTGGCATTAAAATCCCGAGTCGTCCAGCGCAAATGTATTTTTCCGGCTTTTCCACCTCCCACGTGTAAAATCGGGGATTTCCTGTACAGTATTGCCTTCTGCTATTGATTTTACAGATAAAGGGAGAATTACGCTCATGGTTACAGAGTCGTAAACATCTATAGGAGTTTGCCGTTTTTGTTTAATTGATTGTACAAAGGCATTGAAAACAAACCAATCCATTCCACCATGCCCTGCACCAACAGCCTCTTTCTCATATTTCTTCCACAAAGGATGATCATATTTAGCAATCCACTCTTTTATCGGATCCCATTTGTGCGGCTTACTAACTCCTTCTATATGGATAGATTCAGCTACGTCCATCCATAATCCATTCGTTCCCTGTACTCTAAACCCGATAGAATACGGACGTGGAAGATGGGTGTCGTGAGTTATCAGCATCGTTTCTCCGTTCGCACAATTGATTTGGGTGGTTACAATATCTCCGTTTTTATAATTAAGTTTTGAATTTGGGTGTCCCTGCGATTTTTTATTCACATAGTCGGCTAGCCCTCTGGCTTTAGAGGAAAAAGACACCATGTTTACCAACCGGTTTCCTCTATTGATGTCTGCATAGTTCATTAACGGTCCCAATCCATGCGTAGGATAAATATCACCGTCAACATCTATATTGTATTGGGTGCGCCATTGCGCTTCTCCTATAGATTTATCGGGACCAAATTCTACACCATGCCCATAGAAATGTTTTCCGTCGTTAAAAAGAACGTCCCGCAAATCATGCTGATAGCCTCCTTCCAAGTGTACCAATTCTCCAAATACTCCCTGACGCACCATGTTTAGTACAGCCAGCACATCTCTGCGGTAGCATACATTTTCCAAAGTCATGTAGGGCATTTTAGTTTGTTCCGATACGTTTACCACATCCCAATGCTCTTCTACCGTTAAACCGGCTAACACTTCACATCCTACATATTTACCTGCTTTCATAGCATCTACAGCCTGATCGCGGTGAAACTTCCAGGGTGTCGAAATAATCACACCATCTATATCTTTTCTTTCCAGTAACTTTTTATAAGCATCTAAACTCCCGGTATATTCTTTAGGAAGTTTCTTACCTGCCTTTGTAAATTGTTCACGACAAAGCTTTAACGAACTTTCCTGAATATCACAAATAGCTACTATTTCTACATCGCTACGGAGTAGGCCTTCTCTTATATGTGTTCTTCCTCTAAGCCCTACTCCAATGTACCCCAATCTCACTACACCATTGTCTTTACCAAACAATATTCCTGAAGGAATTACACTTAAACTTGCTGCTCCTATACAAGCTTTTTGTACAAAATTTCTGCGATTCATAATATATTTTATATCTATAACTAAATTAAGGCAATAGAAGTAGCAATTTAATATTCCTTCTTCTCTTTCTAAATTTTAATAACCGGGATTTGGTATTAGCTTTCTATTCAATGTCAACTGCATGTCTGGCAAAGGCATCCATATTTTAAAATACTCATAATTATCTTGCATATCTTTAGCCATGTCATTCAAATTCCCTGCTTTTAGATTTATAGAAAAGATTGCTTCTTCGAGTTTATTAAACCTGATAAGGTCTATTCTTCTTTTAGATTCAAAACAAAGTTCCCTCCTCCTTTCATCCAAAAGTTCTGTTACGAAGTCCGCTTTATAATACGCCGTATTCAGGGTCTCTACATTCACCCCGTCTTTCACTACCCTGTTTCTGATTTCTGTAAAATAGGTTCTGGCCTTAGCTTCATCTCCTGTAAAATACAGTGCTTCTGCATACTGTAATAAAATATCGGCAAATCTTAACAACGGATAATTCAGTTGCGTTGCAGAAGGTGGGATAGTTTTTTCTTTCGGGTCAATACATCTGAACTTTCCGGTACACCAATTAATTTTACTACCGGTTACTGCTGCTACCGGAATGTAATAGGTATTTCCGCCTACGGTTTCCTTAATCGACGCAGCAGTATATGTCCCTGTTATATTATGATCTCTTCGAATATCATTGGCATTATAAGATAAATATAATTCCCGGGTGGGTTTTAAACGTCCATAACCACCACCATAAATATTACGATCTCCACTTGGTATAGGAAAGTTTGAAATCTCCGGATATTCGTCGGTAATGGTATTACTTGCTTCTGCTAAAAACAAACATTCCTTATATTGCTCTGCTTTAGTAGTTTCCCTAAATAAATGACTATATTTAGCTTTCTCAACCAAAATGTAGCCACTATTTTCCACTATATCTTTGAGAACTGTTTCCGCAGCGGCACTCATTTCTGTTTCATTTACCCACTCAAAATCATTCAGGGCAAAATCTAGCGATTTACTTGTATGGTATCTTTTGCAACTTGCCAGGTAATTGTATATAACCCCCAAATATCCACCCGCAGTCCATTTATTAGCACCACCAGTAAAAATACTGGTATTACCTAATGTGGTATACGCATAAGTTAGATCTTCTATAATGAGTTTATAAATCCCCTGCACACTTTCTCTGGGCGCTTCGCCATCCGGTATAGAACTGGTAATCAATGGTACGCCTCCGAAAAGAGACGCCAAATGGTAGTAATAAAAAGCTCTTAAAAACTTCGCTTCTGCTATGATGTTTTTCTTTCCGGTTTCATTCATATCTACCTCTGCAGCTTTTTCTATTAATAGATTACATCTCGAAATACCCGCATAATACGCCGCCCAAAACTGAGATAAAGGGTTATTGGATGACAGGTAAGATAGCCTGGCGAAGTCGGCCAGTTCGCTTGATGTGTTCGGTACCACTTCATCGGTTCCTCCCAACAGCATAAATAATAATCCTCTGGAATAAGTGCCATCTCCTACAGAAGCTCCCGGGACTGAAGAAGTATTTATTGCATCATAGCATCCTACTAATGCTATTTTTAAATCCTTTTCGGTTTTGTAAAAGTTCTCGGGACTTGTGAATGATAAAGGAGGTTTATTAAGAAAATCCGAGTTCTCACAAGACATCATTGTAAAAGTTAAAAATAGAATAACTGCTAATAATATGTTGCTATTTTTCATAATGTTGTGTCTAAAATCCTACGTTAAGTCCAAAAAAATAGTTTCTTGCTCTGGGATACGATAACCTGTCGTAACCAGGCATAAGTGATGATGCAGAACGGATATCCGGATCTAATCCGCTATATTTTGTCCATACATATAAATTATCTATTGTAAAGTTAAAACGGATATTTTTAACATGTAATTTTCTGGCTATAGCCGGATTAAGGGTATAACCCAAAGATAAGTTCTTAAAACGGACAAAAGAGCCGTCTTCTACATAATAAGTAGATACAAAATCATTGGTATTGTTTTTCAGCCTTGAATAGGTGTTTGACGGATTTGAAGGTGTCCATCGGTTATCAAAATACGCCTTTGTGATATTATAGGCAGGAGCAGCTCCTTTTAATCCAGCTTCTGAATTATTAATAAACGCATTCATAATTTCATTGCCGAAAACTCCTTCGAAAAACAGCGTTAAATCAAATTGTTTATACTTGAAATTATTAGAAAATCCTATATTAAAATCGGGATTACTATTGGATATTACTTTTCTGTCTTCTGCATTAATAATCCCATTACCATCTAAATCCTTATATCTTCTATCTCCCGGCTTTACACTTACAGCTGCAATACTTGTAACCCCCTGGTTTAAAGTATATGTATAGTTATCGTAATTGCCAGTAGTTATGGTTGAAGGGTCAATCACCTGTCCTCCAGAATTAGTAATTGTGAAATCTGAAAACTGATAGTTTCCGTCAGCTACATATCCAAAGCCAGTACCTATAGAGTTTCCAACAATTACCCGACTTACATCTGTTAAAAATCCGTTGCTGATAACTACAGGCAAAAATTCCGAATCGCCTAGTGAGAGTACCTTATTCAAGTTCCGATCGAAATTTAAACTACTACTCCAACTAAAATTATCTTTTTTAACATTTACCGAGTTAATCGTAATTTCTATTCCTTTATTCTGAATCTTTCCAATATTCTGGTATTGAGAGCTAAAACCTGTCTGAGACGGAATTGGCGTGTTCAGTAACAAGTCTCTGGTTATTTTTTTATAGATATCTGCCGTCACACTAATTCTTTCGTTAAACAACCCCACGTCCAGTCCCATATCAAACTGTTCAGTAGATTCCCACTTTAAGTCGGGGTTTGGTGAAGAACTGGGTGCCATTCCAAAAATTGGTGTACCGTTTCCGGCATAATTATTATTTCCCAATCTGGCTAAAGCAGAATAAGCTGGAATTCTGTCATTACCCGTAATTCCATAACTCAATCTTAATTTCAGGTTACTCAGCTGTTTTTTAAACGCCGACATAAATTTTTCATTATTAATACGCCAGGCGAAAGCCGCGGATGGGAAATAGGCAAACCTGTTGCCCTTTCCAAAATTCGACGATCCGTCTGCTCGCATAGAAGCTGTAAAATTATATTTGTAGTTCACACTGTAATTTACCCTTCCAAAAAAAGATAACCTCTTAGTATCAGAAATATTGGTTTGCGGTTTATCTACAATACCTGCTTTGCTCATATCAAAAACACCGGTAGACTCATCTTCGAACGAATATGCTCTGATTCTGGAATTTTCTATGTTATAGGAGTTAAATTCCTGCCCTAAAAGCGCATTAAAGTATTTGTTTTTGACCCTTTTGTTATAGGTAAGGGTATTAGACTGGGTATAAGAAGTTGTTTGAATATTCATTACTTCTGCCCTTCCATTATTAACACTTCCCCAGCGGGTCTCTTTTCCGTAGAATTCCTGCAATTTCGAAAAAGAGGTGTTTCCGGAACCCGAAACCCTTAGGCTTAGTCCGGGGATAATTTGCCAGGTTAAAAAGGCGTTACCTAGTGCCCGGTCTAATGACACGTTTTTATATGACTCATAAAACATGGTGGTTAATGGTGTATAGGAACCGCCGCCCTCATTTTCCTGATCAACAAAAATACCGATAGGTTTTTCGTTGTATATACTTTGAATAAGACCACTATAGCTTCCGGCTCCGCCTCCACTGGATACAGCTCCGTCTGTAACCGTCCGGCCATAATTTACGTTCATCCCTACATCAATATTCCTTGATAATTTATGGTTCACTTTAGTTTGAGCAGAGTATTGTTTATAATCATTTCCAACAATTATTCCCTCCTGATTATTGTAACCTAAGCCCAAAATGAAATCGGTAGTATTATTACCACCTTGTGCCGTAAGGTTAAATTTTTGTGTTTGTCCTGTTCTTAGAAATAAATCCTGCCAATTGTATTGTTCAAAGTTATTTGCATTTACGGGTTCATCTGCCTTTCCATCATTATCCAAATCTACTCCCCAGGTTAGCGAACTGCGGTCCCATTCATGCCTGAAATTCACGTAGTCCTGAGAACCTAACATTTCCAGTTTTTTGGTTGCTTCTGATAATCCAATTTGATAATTGACATTAATGAGGGAATTTTTTCCTTTGCCGGATTTAGTTGTAATGATGACTACTCCATTCGCCCCTCTTGACCCGTAGATAGCGGTAGCAGATGCATCTTTAAGAATATCTATGGATTCAATATCATTCGGATTTAAAGTAGCCAAAGGGTTATAGCCTGTATATCCACCTACTGATGAAGTAGCAACTTCGCTTCCATTTACGTCTATTTGTAGTCCATCTATTACAAATAAAGGTGAACTTGATGCATTTATTGAATTAGCCCCTCTGATTTGCATGCTGATACTGCCACCCGGCTCGCCCGATTGATTATTGACTTTTAGTCCCGCTACCCTTCCCTGCAAAGCCTCAGAAACATTATTTGCACCCGTCTGTGTTAATATATCTCCCCGTACATTACTAATAGAGCCGGTCACATCGCCTAATTTAGAGACTCCATATCCGATCACAACTATCTGATCCAGCGATTTTGATTCCTCTATCTCCATTACTATATTACTTAATAAGGAGTTGTTGGCCGGTAATTCTTTGGTTTTAAAACCAATATAACTTAATACCAATATCTCATTGTTGTTATTTACCGCCAGAGAAAAATTACCATTCGCATCAGAAATTGTACCTGACTGGTTTCCTTTTACTTTGATTGTAACACCGGGAAGTGAGTTCCCTTCTGTATCCAAAACTTTTCCGGATACTTTCAATTGTCCATAGCTTTCTTCTACAGATAATAGAATGCCAAGTGTGAATAAAAGATAAAATAATGCGCTTTTAATAGTATACTTCATTTTACAGGTTTTATTGATGATTGATTCTTTACACTCGCTTATTAAGCCAGATGTTATCGGTTATACAAATATTAAAAGTATTATTTGAGCATAGGGAGTATAAATTTCCCTAAAAAGGGGCATTTATATCTTTATATATACCTAAACGGGCTAATTTTCAGAAAATAACCTATTAATCGTTTCAATGTAATTTTATCTTAATTTATTCAAGGTAGAATGCTGCTTCATTTTGATTATATGTATCTTTCGCCACTTTTTGCTTTATGAGCTAAGAGAAAGCCGAACTTAGGTTTTCTATCGAAAACTTTTAGCATGATTAAGAGAAAATTATCAAGTATCTGGAATTATTTAAGAGGTGATAATCCTGAATTTTCATTACAAAGCAGAATTTATCATTCTGTTTGTATTGTTACCATACTTGTTATATTATATACTATTCCGTTTAGTTTAGCTGTGGGCCTGCCATGGCTGGCTTTATTTTCATCGATTTTATTATGTTTTCAGGTTTTTCTTTATTATCTGTCCAGATATAAAAACAGGCTAAACAGCAGTATGCTATTCTACGCCATTATCATTAATATTTTCTTTGCAATTAGCTATTATTTTTCATCGGGCATACAGGGCTCTGTACTATTCTCTTTTATCACCACTCACTTTATTATAATTGCAGTAGCCCAGAAGAAACATTATTGGATATGGACAATAAGTAATATCGCCCTGGTGGTTTCGCTTATTGCCTACGAATACTACAATCCGGAAATGATAGGTGATAGCTACGGTGACAGAACTACACGCTTCATTGATATTACTTCTACCTACATTGTCACTGTTATACTCATATTTGCCTGCTTAACGTATATTATCAGCAATTATACCACCGAAAAACAGTTAGCAGAACAAAGCCTGATTAAACTAAAGCAACTT
>NZ_JBEBVH010000112.1:0-11887 GCF_040392825.1 Pseudopedobacter sp. | reverse complement strand
ACAACTAATAGTTCTATCTGGCGAGAATACAGATAATGGCTTTGCTCTTACTAATACGGTAGAAGTATAAACTACCGCAGGGCTGCAAGCCGAACTAGCCGTTAATGTTACAGTATATAATTTATCTTTGCCTCCCGGATCCGGTAAAAATGTAATTGTGCCGGGCTGTATTTGAGCAGAAGTCTGCCCATTCCCGAAATCCCAAAAAAAAGTGGTATTGAGCATAGGTGATGACGTATTTGTAAAGTTAACGTCTAACGGACCACATCCCTCTGTCTTATCTTGTGTAAAAGCACTCAATAAAGTTTTTTGTGTAATAAAATCATGACTCATTTCTGCCTGTTTACACCCCAGACTACTTGTAACCACTAATTTAACTGTAACCGTATCATCTCCCTCATTAATTGTATAGCCAGGAAAATTTATGCCTGTGCCGATCTGAATGTCATCAACATACCAGATATAGTTGCCATTACGATCCGGATAACTAACAGCCTTTATATTGTTGTTGTCCAGAAGAAATGGAGCACATCCCTTATCAGCCAGAAAATTAAACGCTGCTTCTGCATCAGGACTTACCGTAATAGTTATCTCATTGCTGTAATTAGGTACACTTCCCGGACACGAAAAACTATTTACTACCCGGCGATATACTATGGTAACATTTAAAACCGGGGGTGAATATCCTTCAGATTCAGCTCCCATAATATTTGCCCATGAGACGCCATTATCTGTACTCAATTGCCATTGGTAAGTATAAGGCCCATCTCCTCCTGTTGGAATATTACCAGTTAAAGCAACTGGTGCTGTCCCTTCACAAATAGTTTGATTGGTAGAAATTGTATTAGGTGCACCAGCTTTTACTGTAATACTTATGCTTTCCGTATCTCCGGCACATCCATCACTAGATATTGGCGTAATCTGATAAGTAACCGTTCCTGCTGTTGCAGATTTATTAAATAAAATATCTTCTATCTGTGTAATTGACAATGCTATTGAAGTTTCCGAATTACCACTGATTAAGGGATCGGAAACGCTGCTAATCCAGGTATATGTAGTATTTGGTATAGAAGGACTTAATCTGATAACCACTTTTTGCCCACTGCATATACTTGTACTTTCTGCCGTTACCGTCACAGCAGGTTTAGGCATCACGATAACCGTCAAATTAAAAGGCTCACCGGTACATCCTTCATAGAACGGTGTAATAGTATAGGTTACCGTAGCCGAACTACTATTGCTATCGTTTACCAATCTATCGGTAATAATAGTACCACTTCCTGCACTAAAGCCACTGGCATTGGCAGAACCGGTCGCAGTCCAGCTAAAAGTGCTCCCCGTTACTGTAGCTATTGGCATGTAATCCACCTGATTTGCTGTACATATATTTTTACTTGCCTCACTGGTTATCCTATTGGGTGCAATTATATTAATCGTAGTGAAGCCTTCTACAACGTTACATGGTGACGCCAAATTTGTTGTAGCCCGAAGTGTCAAATCCACCCTTCCAGATTGCCGTTCCGCCTCTGTTGGTGTATAGTTGGCATTTAGTGTATTTCTATCCGGTAAAAAAACACCCATTCCGCCTACCCACTCAAAAGAGTTAACGGTGCCATTAATTGTACCGTTTAAATTGACAGAGCCAGTAAAACAAATAGCGTCGTAAGTACCCGCATTTACCGTTGGTGCCGGTTCGAATGTTATATTTTGCACAGCGCTTACTGTACCACAATTGTTTTGGTGAGTAACGGTAATGGTATAAGTGGCATATTCGGTAAAATCAATGACAGGGAATTTAGAATTTTGACCTGTACCTCCAATAAAAGCATAAGCTCCTCCCGTGACAGTCCATGTATAAGTATTAGATTGCGGTTCTGCGGTTCCGCTAAATTCTACCCTGGTTGGTCCGGAAGTAGTATTATTAAAATTATAGGAAGACAGATTACAACTGGTGAGATCGGGCGACAAAGAAACTGTCGGAATATTATTTACCACCAATGTATATTCCTCTGTGGATACCGCAGTACAGGCAGACGAATTAATAGTTAAACGTATTTTATAAACTCCCGGTTGTACAAATTTAATTTCAGGTTCTGCGCTTGTTGTACCGGTATTATTCTCAAAAACAACATTCCCTCCACTCACTGCCCAATTATAAGTATTTGTTCCGCAAGTATTGTCTGTAAACGACGTGTTTACTGGTTTTAAAATTGTATTGGCGCAAACGGTACTACCGGTACTATTCCCATTTATCGTAAAAGATGGTCGCGGAGGTTCTTGTACGCAAACCGTATCTTCTTTGGCTTCTGCCGGGCAGGCGGTGTTTGAGCTCGATTCCAGTCTTACAACATGTTTCCCCGGTGTGGTAAAAGTATAGGTCAATGGAAATGATATGGGCCTGTTAATCGCACCGGGCACCACTTGCCCATCTACATACCAGGTATAGGTAACAGCATTATTGCCACAACCAGATGCAGTAGAATTGGGATCTTGTCCTGGAATAGAAGTATTGGTAAATACTGCGGGCTGATTTAAACAAGCTCCGGAGTTAGTAAAATCGTTTTGAGGTTTATTAATAACCTTCGCAAAGGTAGATACCGGAGTACCCACATCTCCGCAATAGCTATTAAAAGTAGATATATTAACACCAAAAGCATTATACACACTACTGCTTCCGGATACAATGGTTCGTCCACAAGAATTCTCGGTATATTCGTGGCTCATTTTACCATTGCTGTTTTTAATATCGCAGAAAGTATATAAATTTTCCTGTCCGTCACCCCAATTTATCCGGTAAATATTACCCGGAAAATTATTCTCTATTCCATCGGTCCCTGATACGGTCACATTAAAATCCAGCACTGCATTTGGAAGACAAACGGTATTATTTCCAGAAGTACCAAAAGCTGTTAAGGTTCGATTATTAATAATCATATAGGCTTTCGTTCCTATTGTTCCATTGGACATTCTTGCGCTTACATAAATGGTATAATGTGCAAGTTGTGCAACAAAAGGTTTTACCTGAGCATCAAAGTTAATTTGTGCAGCAATGTTGTCATTGAGCTCGTTTTTAACAGATGCGATAACCGAGCTTCCTACCGTAGATTCATTACTGAGATAAAAGGTATGGTTATTAATTCCTGAACATAAACCAAAAATATCGGTGTTGCTTGGATTTATATAACTCGAAGTAATATTTGCTGAAACAGCTGCGCCCGAGCTAATTTCAAATGCCCCCGAACTATTACTTACCAATGCGGGGAGAGTCGATTTTACCCGAAGCCTATATCCTGTCCCTACAACTGCAGAAGCCGGAATTACTCCATTAATAAATGTGGTATAAAAACCATCAAATGTGCCAATCTGTGTTTCATTTATAAAGCTTCCTGTTGCATCAGACAAATACAGTCCAAATTTATTACCAGGCCGTATACAGGTTGTATTACTAATCTCTACTAAAACAGCTATTGTAGATCCTGGGGTATATGGCGATACGGCATCATGGTTAATAACTATTCCCTGAGCCGATACATTGTATGCCGCAAAAAACAATCCTATAATAAACAGGTATAATTGTCTTATCATAACACCCTATAAATAGAAGCTTTATAAAGTCGCAGAAAAAAGTAACCAAGAGCGTTTACAATAAATCAGACAATACCGACAGCGGTAATAAATTATTTATGTTAAGAATTGCTTTCTGTTTCCATTATAAAACTGGCCATTACTAAATTTTCAGGGAGCTCCAGATATTGTTGTTTCAAAGGTAGATCGGCACAAATTCATCTGTTTATCCCTGCGGTATCCTTACTAAATCTGTACCAAAATATAGCACAGTTCGCGGATATTGATTTTGATGGTCTATAAGTGCCATTTAACAACTGATTTAAACAATAAAAATCCTAATTACACTATATTTTCGTCCGGTTATCAATTTTTGGCAGGAGATTTATAGTAATATCAAACGTCTACACACAATCTTAAATGATGACCTATGAAACAGCATAATCAGGAAAAACCTGTTAAAGCAAATTCTCCCCGCGACGGCGAAATGAATAGTCCATGGCAAAGTCTGAATTCACCAAACATTCTAACTCCTAACCAGGAGATCATTTTTGATGTTTTAATCATTGGTGGAGGTATTACTGGTATAACCACTGCCCTGCTCCTGCAGATGGAAGGTAAAAAGTGTATCATCATAGAAGCCAGAAACTTAGGATTTGGCACTACAGGCGGAACAAGTGCTCATTTAAACAGTTTCTTTGATTCTACATATGCCGACATTGAGAAAGATTTCAACGAAGATACAGCCAAACTTGTAGCCGATTCTGGAAAAGACACACTGAAGTCTATTAAAAACCTGATTGAGCGTTTTAATATACAATGTGATTACGAGACAAAAGATGGACTTCTCTTTTCGGAAAATGAAAAAGAGAGCAAACAACTAAGTAAAATATTGGAGGCATCAAAAAAAGCGGGTATTGATGTACAAAAAGCCAATGACAATAATTTACCAATTCCATATCATGAAGTAATTGAATTTAGCCAACAAGGTCAGTTTCATCCACTAAAATACCTTTTTGGCCTTGCAAAGGCTTTTGTCGATTTTGGAGGAGTTATTAAAGAAAATACGTTTGTAACGGACACTGGATTCGAGGATGGCTTACATTATGCCGAAAGCACGCATGGTAAAATACAGGGACTCAATATCGTCCATGCGACACATATTCCGCAGAGAATTTCTTTATTTAATTTTAAATGCGCCCCGTACCGAAGTTATGTTATTGCCGTTACACTATCGGACGGAGAATATCCTGATCAGCTGATATATGATATGAAAGAACCTTATCATTATTTCAGAACACATACCATCGATGGAGAAAAATATTTACTGATTGGAGGAGAAGATCATAAAACGGGGCATGGTGATCCGGAAGAATCGCTAAAAAACTTAATTACTTATGCCAAAGCATATTTTAATATCGATACCATTGCTTACCAATGGTCGTCTCAATACTACGTACCTGCAGACGGATTACCTTACATAGGCCCTTTCCCTGGTAGAGAAAAAGGTTGTTATGTAGCAACCGGATTTAACGGTAACGGTATGACCTTTGGTACGCTGTCTGCACAAATTATAAGTGATGCTATTTTGGGTAAAAAGAATGTATATGCCGAAATATATGATCCATCACGTATAAAACCTATTGCCGAATTCAGCGAATTAATAAAAGAAAATGCAGATGTCGCCTGGCACTTTGTTGCAGACCGATTTCCTACTGATTTCATTTCTTCGCTAAAAGAAATAGATAACGACACTGGCCGTATTGTCATTTATAATGGTCATCGAATTGCAGTCTATAAAGATCATGCAGGCAAATTCCATGCATTAAATCCAACATGTACTCATGCAGGATGTATAGTAAACTGGAATCAGATAGAAAAAAGCTGGGATTGTCCCTGCCATGGAGGTCGGTTTAATATAAACGGAGATGTAATTAGCGGCCCGCCGCCAAAGAATCTACAAAAAATTGATATTGAAGGCAAAGTTTAGTGTTGCCGTTCATAATCTCTTTTAGGCAAGTATTCTTTCGGAAAAAGAGCAAAAAAAGTAACGTGAAGTAAGCACTCAGACATCATCCTATTCGAGGGATATCCAATGAATGGAAGGCTTATATACCAATTAGCCTTTCCTATTCTTAATATAAGTTTAATAAGATTCGCTACTCTCCCTTGTCTACATGTTTAACAGGACTTGCACCTGCTTTCTTTTGCATATTGTTCTCCTGTTCTTTAGCCGTGGATTTCATTTGACCCAGTTGATCCGTCTCACGGGCCCCATCAACAATTTCTTCGTCAGAGAGCCTGTTATTTGGCATATCCTTTGAACGCCCCTTGCGAAGCCATTCTTTATCATTGTTTTTAATCATCGCTATTTTGATTAAAGTTACTTACCATAAGTCTATATATCTTTATTCCGACTACCGTTCACCATCCAAAAGAAGATTAACATAATAGCCACGAATAGTACTATAAAAATTAGGGGGATTGTCATAAGTCTTATTGTTAAATCTGAAGATATCACTTATCTGGTTGCTGTCTACCACAAAAAATTTAATTAAAATTTCCCGTAATATTCAAATGCTACCTGTTTATTTCCAGCAATAATTATGCTAAACAGATAGGGAAAACACCCGATCTGCATGTGACTTTTACGTATGAAACAAAAAGCGAAAAATCGTTTTAAAACACTGATTATCAACCGTATTTACACATTAAAATACCGTATTACGAACATATAGAAACCGTATTTATACATTGCTTTTTGGTCATATATGTGTACAATCACAAATAATGTTTTAATGACGAAACCTTTTATCTAACATGGAAAAAACGGCTTTTAATCAAGGAAAGTTCAACATATCAGGGCTAATGGTTCTCGAAATCCTATTTATGCCTATCGGGACCAGAGCGCAAGCCCATGAAGTAACATAAGACAAACAACGGTGTACAGGCGTTCTTTTAAACCGTGTAATAAATAAAATCATTTAAAAATTTGATAATTAAACACTTCCAAATCAAGATTAATATAAATAAGTAAAAATTATGAAAAAGTCCTTTGTAAAAACCAGTGTAGCTTTATTATTTGCAGGTATGCTAATAGCAAGCTGTAATTCAGTTAATCGTACCTCTTCAGGTTCAGATACTACAGACAGAATGGATACACCTAACGACACTTCTATCTCTCCTAATCAGGCAGATACTTCCGGAGAGTCTACCGGTCGAACAGATACTATCAGTGCTCCCAGAGATACCTCTCGCCGGTATTAATATCGATGTTCCGTTTACCGACTTACGATTTTAAATACTCATCAGTATTAATTTTCGTAAGTCTTTATCATTTGAATATGAAATTTATTAATAGAAAAACACATGCGGTGCTGGATTATGTTTCTGTACTGATCTTAGGAACCGCTCCCTTTTTATTTAACTTTGCTAATATAACACCCGCTCTTTATACTGCACTGTCTATGGCAATCCTTATCCTTTTAATGTCTTTATTTACTGATTATGAAGGCGGTGTACTGAGGTTTCTGCACATTTCTTTCCATCTCACGGTAGATGTAATCCTGGGTCTTGTACTGGCTGTTTCCCCATGGCTTTTTAATTTTAATGAGGTTGTTTATTTACCTCACCTGATTATGGGAATTCTGATTGCAGGAGCCGGGTTATTTACTGTAAAAAGGTCTCCACGGCAACCTTATATGCCTTTATAATTTGAACAACTTACTCCGGATTCATATTTTTATGGATTGGATTCCCTTGGTTTCATTTTGAACCGAGGATTAAGCGTCTTTTGAAAAAGATCCATATCAAATTCCATTTATAAATTTTTATCTGATATTAGAAAATCTCAATGTCATATCGGACATTTAAACAGTAAAGCTGAAATCGTACTTTTGAGAAAGACGATCAGTTTTCATTTACCGGGTAGGTTATTTACCTGGATAGAGATTGGTATTATATAATTTCCACACGTTGTCCTGTTTCCATAGCCTTATAGATTGCCTGCAATATTTTTACATCCTGTCTTCCCATTTCTCCCGGAACCGGAGTAGACCGATTCTCTTTAATAGCCAGTGCAAAATCATCCATTTGCAAGGCCTGTTGGTTAACCTGTTCAAAATCTATCTTGCCCTTAGAGGTATCTCCTTTAATCCCACGATAAGGATAAGCCGGCGAAAGTTCAAACCAGCCGTTACGGGCTTCTGCTCTTAATAGATTCAGATCTTCTGAATAGCTGGTTTTACACTCAGCTATAATGTTACCCGGAAATTCCAATTGCCAGGTAAGAGACTCTTCCACTTCTTTAAAAGTATCGGGATCAGTTTTAGGGCCTTCTTTTGCTTTCACCGCAATAGGCTCCATACCGGTAGTATATCGCACTCCCTGTACACAATAAATGCCTACGTCCATTAAAGGACCGCCTCCTGCGAGTTCTTTATCCAAACGCCATCCTTTAACACTGGACATACCATTTTCCGCTTTCAGTCTTAGTATTTCTCCAAAAACATGTTCCTGACCCAACCGCATCATTTCTTTATTATGTGGTTCAAAATGTAGCCTGTATCCAATAGAAAGCATTTTGCCGGCTTCTTTACAAGCCGCTATCATCCTATCACAATCGTCCACTGTAATGGCCATTGGTTTCTCACAAATCACATGTTTGCCCGCTTTTGCAGCTCTTATAGTATATTCGGCATGCATCGCATTCGGAAGAACAACATATACAATATCGATATTTGGATTATCTTTAATGGAATCGAAGTTTTCGTAGCTGTATACATTCTTTTCGGGAATATCATACTTCTTTTTCCACTTGTCAACTTTATCTGGTGTACCTGTAACAATGCCGGCGAGGTAACAATGCTGAGTTTCCTGCAAAGCAGGCGCAAGCTGGCCACTGCTATAACCTCCAAGACCAACCAGTGCTATACCCAACTTTTTTTTCGCTTTCTGTTCGGCGGACTGAGCTTCTGCTTGTTGATTATTTGGTAATCCGCATGATGCAAATGCAGACAGACCTGAAAATGTAAGCCCTCCTATTCCGATATAAGAAACATGAGCTACAAATTTTCGTCTGGAATACAATCCTCTTCCACTAAAAATTTGCTTATTTTCCATATAATGTAATTTAAAATATCTACCGGATACACTATTTTTTATCAACAGGCTTTTGTTGCTCTGCCATCATACCTGCGAGCTTATCATCCGGGGTAATATTCCCCATACCCACCTGTAATTTATTCTTAAGGCCAGAAACTACTTTATCTTTATTCCCCATCAGTGCTTCAAAACCATCTTTAGCTACTTCCGCCGGATTAGACATAGCATCCTTATCCTGCACAATTCTACTTTCTGTCATACCAGCTTTATTAAAAAAATCGGTATCTGTTACTCCCGGCATAAGCGCCGTAATAGCAATATTATAGCCCTTTGTTTCTTCCCGTATAGCTTCGGTAAAAGACAATACAAACGCTTTTGTTCCATGATAAACTGCCTGCCATGGACCAGGAATTTTACTGGCAATAGATGCCAGGTTTAATATTTTATCATTGTTCTTGGCAACCATTTCTTTCAAAAAGCATTTTGTCAAAATAACAAGAGAAGCTATATTCAAGTTAATAATAGCCAATTCCCGATTGATATCGGTATCCTTAAATTCTCCAAACAAACCTTGCGCAGCATTATTTACCAGCACATCTATGCTTATTCCTTTATTTCTAATTTCTTCATAAAGTTCAAAAGCATTTTTAGTTTCAAATAAATCTTTCTGAATAGCAATTACATCTATGCCAAATTGCCTGAACTCTGATGCCCTCTGCTCTATTTCTTGCTTATTTCGCGATACTATAACCAGATTATAGCCGTCTTGTGCAAAAAGTTTGGCCAATTCATAACCTATTCCACTGGTTGCACCTGTTATCAGGGCGTATTTATTATTTAACATACAAAACATTTTACAGGCAGCAGAATGATTATTTTCTCTCCACCCGGTGTATTATTAATTTTACCCTACTTTAAAAAGTATACGATTTACTATGCTTTAAAATCAATTAACCGCTTAAATTGTGAGGTTACCGTCTTTGTGCCTTATATAGAATTGGTGTTCTCCCCTTGATCTTCCCGCCCTTTATTAACATTTCGGTTTGCATGTCTTAAATTGATAACATCATCGGGCTGCCCTTCATTGTCCAGATATCTATTTTCGAGCGTTTCATTTGTTTCCTCATTTAAGGTGACATCTTTCAATCCATCACCTCCGCGCTGGCTGTCCGAAGGTTTGCCCTTTGGCGCCTTACTTTTTGAATTACTGTGCTGCGTCATAATAATTTTAGATTTTATAAACCGTTCTTAGTTTATCGAAGTGTCTTTACCATAAACATGAATCTTCAAATAGCTTTAAGGCTATATAAGATCAGCTCAAGCTAACAAAGCAGTCTTTTTAATCAGACTCTTTACAGTATCAACTCGTCAACCTGAAAGAGATTATGGTAAGCCTTCAATATTAAACACTATTAAATGCTTTTGCCAATAGAATTACCATACCGTTAACGATGGGCAATGTATCATTTTGGTAAATATCTTTTAATCAGTACTGTGAGGTACAGCTTACAAAAACAAAAATCCACAAGATATCGCCATTGCCCACCATTGTAACAACATTCAGAAATACTTAAGTATTATCTCCTTGTTATAGTGTCTCTTTTGTTATCGGTCGTGTCTTTTTTTGGCCAATCTTTTTTCATTGGCTTTTTACTTCCGGTTTTTTTCTTCACAGGCCCTTTTGTAGTGTCCTGTCTGGCAGGATCCTGTTGCGGTATTCCTGCAGCCGATGCTGAAAAGCAGAAAACAATCAACACTACCATCATCATTAACTTTTTCATAGGTTTTCAATTTTATCCGACAATAGATTTATTACCTCAACACGTAAAATACGCGGGCGGTTTGCATGATTTAAATTTCAGGTATAAATCTATAATTCAAGTATTTATACGCAAAAACCAAATAATTATCAACTTAAAAAAATGTGATAAAACAAATTCTTAATCCAAGGAATTATATCAGTAATTAGCATAATAACTATGAAAACAAAAGAGCATAAGAACCAGACAAAAAGATGGTCTGCTGAAGTGACTGAAAATAGTGATGCGCTGGTTCTGGAAGAAAATATATTTGAATCAAAAAGTTCAAAGAAATTGCAGTCTCATTGAAAAAATCGGCAGAAGAAAGTAACAGAAGAAAATCCAATCCTTACCGCTCGGCCATGTCCATGCTAACTTTTTATATCAACCGGGCAGGAAAGAATCTGGAATCTAAACAAAAAGAAGTGTTGGAAAATGCAAAAGAGGAATTACGCAAAGTATTCGGTCGCGAACCTAAAAAGAAAAAGTAATTGGACATCAGAAAACCCGACATATAATTTAATTGTTTATGCAAATATTAGTCGATAATACCATGGCAACTTCAGGAAAAAGAACCGGCAATAAAAACGAAAGCAAACCTTCCAAGGCAAAAAAAAGCGACACAACAAAAAAGGATTTGTCTGCAAGTTATAACACTTTTAAAAAGTTCGAAGGCCGGCAATACACCGGCATGCAGATTGGCAGAAGCCATCATTGGGATTACGACCAGGGCGACTGGAAAGAAACTAAAATTACACCCGATCTGTGGGAGATTAACTATGCGGTTACCAAACGTCGCAAAGGACATGCTCCTGAGGGTAGCGGTGTTCCTGTAGGTACAGAATACCATTGGTATATCCTTTCGCATCAGAATGTAAGGAAATTAAATGCCAATGACTATTCTACAGAAATGCATGGTCTTAAGTTTAAGCTGGCGCATAAACGGGCCGATAAAGATAAATGGAGCCTGAGCGGCACTACACAACGCAAACACCTGATCGCATTCTTAAAAGAAATGATTGAGCAACTTGAGAAAGAACCTGTTCCGCTTGAGTTTGAATATGGCGGTAAAAAATATAAAGGTTCGGGAACTCCAGTACCGGAAACTTGCGATGAGGATATTTGCTATCAGTTAGATGTGGAACTGAATGACGAAGCTTGGGGCATCATTCGATGTGCAAAAAGCGGATGGAAGATGGATGGCGTAGAGCCCGAACTGGTAGAGGCTATTGGTGACGAGATTTTTGCTTATTATGAATGATATCAATCGAAATATCTCAAGATGTAGAATGTTTAGTTATAATTTCTTAGAGTAGCTCATTTAGAATTTCTAAAACGGCTGTACATTAATTTTATATAGTTATATTAAATTATATTTGAAATTTTAAAATATTATTTATTTTTGAATAGAATAACTTTAT
>NZ_JBEBVH010000111.1:0-12122 GCF_040392825.1 Pseudopedobacter sp. | reverse complement strand
GAGCAAACTATCCTTTGTGGCTTGTTGCAAACTGGTTCTATCCTTTCTTTCGATAAAATGATTGAAAAAGGAATTGACGCTGGTTACGCTTCTAAATTAGTACAGTACGGTGTTGAGGTAATTACTGAAGCTTTAAAACACGGTGGTGTGAGCGGTATGATGGACAGATTAAGCAATCCTGCTAAAATCAAAGCTTTCAAAATTTCTGAAGAATTGAAAGACATCATGCGTCCTTTATTCCAAAAACATCAAGATGATATCATGTCTGGCGAGTTCAGCAAAACGATGATGGAAGACTGGGCTAATGGCGATGCTAATCTATTAAAATGGAGAGCTGAAACAGGTGAAACTGCTTTCGAAAAAACTCCTGCTGGTAATGTTAAAATTGGCGAGCAAGAATACTTTGATAATTATCTTTTAATGGTTGCTTTTGTAAGAGCTGGTGTTGAATTGGCTTTCGAAACAATGGTTGAGGCAGGTATTAAAGCAGAATCTGCTTACTACGAGTCTTTACACGAAACACCATTAATCGCTAACACAATTGCTCGTAAAAAATTATTCGAAATGAACCGTGTTATTTCTGATACTGCTGAGTATGGCTGTTATTTATTTGACCAGGCTTGTAAGCCTTTATTAGCAGATTTCATGAAAACTGTTGATACTGACTTAGTAGGTAAAAACTTCAACGAAGGTAAAGATGGTTCTGTTGATAATGCCGAATTAGTTGCTATTAACGAAATCTTACGTGATCACCAAGTGGAAGTTATCGGTAGAAAATTGCGTGGAGCAATGACTGCAATGAAAGCTATCAAAACTGCTTAATATTATAAGATTGATTAACCACAAAGGACACAAAGTTTCACAAAGACTTCTATAAGCTCCTTGTGTTCTTTGCGAACTTTGTGGTTATAAATAAAAAAATTAAAATGTCTGAACCAGTCGTCCATATCCAAAACTTAAATCTGAAATACAAACACAAAGTTGTATTAAGGGATTTGAACTGGACCATCAACCGTGGAGACAATTGGGTATTGAATGGAATTAGTGGAAGCGGAAAAACCTCTTTAGCTAAAATCATTGCAGGAACGCAAAGTGCGGTTGGAAACGTAGACATTAACTTTGATACCAACAGCAAATTACCTGCCCGTGTTACGTATGTAGAAAGCTGGTATCAATTTAAAAACCTGGAAGGTGTTGCTAATTTCTATTATCAGCAACGTTACACCAGCTTACAAGTGAAAGAAACATTAACTGTCGAAGCAGAACTTAAACTTTTTGGAAAAGAAAACAGTTTAGATTTTATACAGACAGAGATTATCATCAATGCTTTAGGGTTTGCGGGGCAAAAAGATTCTCAACTGATTGAATTATCCAGTGGAGAACATAAAAAGCTTCAATTGGTTAAAGCACTGTGGTTGAAACCGCAATTGCTTATTATAGACCAGCCTTACACCGGGCTGGATGTTAATTCCCGTAAAAGCTTAAATGTTCTTTTAGATGAGGTTGCAAAAGCAGGTGTAAACTTAATTTTAATCTGCAATGATACAGAGCTACCTGAAAGCATCAATCGTTTCGCATTATTAGAAAACGGACAAATCGTTGAGGTTTCCTCGGCAAGCAGATTACAGATAGATACAGATTACTCTTTAGGAGAAATTCCGGAGTTCTTAAAGGTATCTCCTGAGTATTCATCAGAAAGCATTATCAGGATGGTTAACATCAATATCAGCTATGGTGAAAAACAGGTTTTGAAAAATATAAACTGGGAAGTTAATAAAGGTGAAAGATGGCTTTTACAAGGCCATAATGGCTCCGGTAAATCGACATTGCTAAGTTTGGTAAACGGAGATCATCCGCAAGCTTATGCCAATGAACTTTATCTTTTCGGAAACAGAAGAGGAAGCGGAGAAAGTATTTGGGATATTAAACAACGAATTGGATTAATTTCTCCTGAATTCCATTGGTATTTTGATACATCTTCTACTGTATGGCAAAGTGTTGCTTCCGGTCTTTATGATAATTTCGGACTTCAACTGGAATTGCCTTATACTAAGGCAAAACAAGTAGATGATTTGGTTGCCTATTTCGGCCTTACAAACATCAAAAATGAAACTATGGGTACTTTGCCTTTAGGTAAGCAACGTTTAGTGCTATTGGCAAGAACCATTATCAAAAATCCGGAATTATTGATTTTAGACGAACCCTGTCAGGGTTTGGATCAGCAACAAACACAATACTTTAATCGTCTGGTAGACGAATTATGTAGTAACGGTATGACATTAATTTATGTTGGCCATTACGAATCTGCACTACCAAATACACTCGAAAAAAGAATTGTGCTGGATAAAGGAAATGTAAAAGTGATTGAAGAAATAAATATTACCGAAGAAGCGTAAATCATCGATCCTCAAATTAAAATTGAAATCAACAAGCCGATATAAAAACCGGCTTCTAAATAAAGATTTGAACAAATAGAAGTTCAAGCAAAAAATTAAAAAAACTGGGCTTAGGCCTTAAAAAATAGAATAAAATATGATACACGATCCGAACCGTATTTACGTATTTGATACCACTCTTAGAGATGGAGAGCAAGTACCTGGTTGCCAGTTAACGACAAGTGAGAAGATAGAAATTGCGAAAGAACTTGAATTACTGGGTGTTGATGTTATTGAAGCTGGCTTCCCTATTTCCAGCCCCGGCGATTTCCAAAGCGTTGTAGAATTGTCTAAAGCTGTTAGCGAGCCTATTATCTGTGCTTTAACAAGAGCTAACAATAAAGATATTGATGCTGCAGTTGCTGCTTTACAGTATGCAAAAAGACCTAGAATCCATACGGGAATAGGTTCTTCAGACATGCATATTCAATACAAATTCAACAGTACCAGAGAAGAAATCTTGAGAAGAGGCGTTGAAGCTGTAAAATACGCGAAGAAATTTGTTGAAGATATTGAGTTCTATGCAGAAGATGCTGGTAGAGCAGATAATGCTTTCCTCGCTCAGATGGTAGAAGCTGTTATTGCTGCCGGTGCTACAGTGGTTAATATTCCAGATACAAACGGATATTGTTTACCGGACCAATACGGAGCTAAAATCAAGTATTTAATGGACAACGTTAAAAACATTGATCAGGCTATTATTTCTGTGCACTGTCATAACGATTTAGGCTTAGCAACAGCAAATTCTATTGCTGGTATCATGAACGGCGCAAGACAGGTAGAATGTACCATTAACGGTATTGGCGAAAGAGCAGGTAACACCTCTTTGGAAGAAGTTGCCATGGTTCTGAAAACACATACTACCTTAGGTAAATACACCAATATCAATAGCAAAAAATTCCATCAGTTAAGCGGAATGGTTAGCCGCATGATGCGTATGCCAGTTCAACCAAACAAAGCTATTGTTGGTAAAAATGCTTTTGCACACAGCTCGGGAATCCATCAGGATGGTGTATTGAAATTCAGGGAGAATTACGAGATTATTAATCCGGAGGATGTGGGTATTAATCAATCTGAAATCATATTAACAGCAAGAAGTGGTCGCCACGCATTAAAACACCATTTGGAGCGTTTAGGATATGTAGCAGATAAGATTAATTTAGAAGAAGTTTACGAAAGATTCTTAATTTTAGCCGATAAAAAGAAAGAAATCAATGACGATGATTTATTGTCTTTGATGGGTGAAGGAGACAATAACTATAAAGATGGAATCCATATTAAACTTTTACAAGTGCAATGCGGACATCCTTTAGTACCAACTTCAACCATCCAAATTGAGTATAAAAATGAAGTAAAAGAAGCTTCTGCAACAGGAAACGGACCGGTAAACGCAACTATCAATGCAGTGAATGCAATTATCGGAAAAGATATCAATTTGAAAGAATTACATATCGACTCTATTCATGGTGGAAGTACAGATAGCTGTAAAGTAACCATGACTTTAGTTTACGATGGTAAAACTTATATGGGTTATGGTTTCCATACAGATATTGTTCAAGCATCTGCGCAAGCATATTTAGATGCAGTGAACAAATTTATTTAATTAGTAAAAAGAAAAAACGATATAAAAATGAGCAAAACGTTATTCGATAAAGTGTGGGACAGCCACGTTGTTCGTAAGATTGAAGATGGACCAGATGTTGTTTTTATTGACAGACACCTGATCCACGAAGTAACGAGTCCGGTAGCTTTCTTAGGTTTGAAAAACAGAGGAAACGCTGTGTTATATCCAAACCGTACTTTCGCTACTGCAGACCATAATACACCAACAATCAACCAACATTTACCGGTTGCAGATCCGCTTTCTGCAAACCAGTTAAAAGCGTTGGAAGAAAATGCTAAGCAATATGGTATTAGCCACTGGGGATTAGGGCACCAAAAAAATGGTATTGTTCACGTTGTAGGTCCCGAATACGGTATTACTCAACCAGGTGCAACGATTGTTTGTGGTGACTCTCATACTTCTACTCACGGTGCTTTCGGAGCTATCGCTTTCGGTATTGGTACTTCAGAAGTAGAAATGGTTTTGACTACACAATGTATCATGCAACCAAAACCAAAGAAAATGAGAATCAACATTACCGGAGACCTGAATAAAGGCGTTACTCCAAAAGATGTTGCTTTATATATCATTTCAAAATTAACTACATCTGGCGCTACAGGATACTTTGTTGAATATGCCGGTGAAGTTTTCGAAAAAATGAGCATGGAAGGTCGTATGACTGTGTGTAACCTGAGTATAGAAATGGGTGCCCGCGGTGGTATGATTGCCCCAGATGAAACAACTTTCAATTACATTAAAGGTCGCGAATTTACACCTAAAGGTGAAGGTTGGGACAAAGCAATGGAGTATTGGAAAACTTTGAAAACTGACGCTGATGCAGTTTTTGATAAAGAGTATACTTTTGCAGGTTCCGATATAGAACCAATGATTACTTATGGTACTAACCCTGGTATGGGAATTGGTATTTCGCAATCTGTTCCAAACGCAGAACAGGTTGAAGGTGGCGTTGCTACTTACGAGAAATCTTTAAATTATATGGGTTTCCACGAAGGTGACGCGATGATTGGAAAACAGGTAGATTACGTTTTCGTAGGAAGCTGTACAAATGGCAGAATCGAAGATTTCAGAGCTTTTGCTTCTGTAGTTAAAGGCAGACATAAAGCAGATAATGTTACTGCATGGTTAGTACCAGGATCTCATATCGTTGAAGCCCAGATTAAAGAAGAAGGTATTTTGGATATCCTTACTGAAGCTGGATTTGTGTTGCGTCAGCCAGGTTGTTCTGCTTGTTTAGCAATGAATGATGATAAAGTTCCTGCTGGGAAATATGCGGTAAGTACTTCCAACAGAAACTTCGAAGGCAGACAGGGGCCAGGTTCAAGAACAATGTTGGCTAGTCCGCTAGTAGCTGCTGCTGCTGCTGTTACCGGAAAAGTTACTGATCCGAGAACTTTAATTTAAGCTGAACGCCGAAGGCTAAAGGCAGAAAGTAGCAAACGTAAATAACAGAATTAAGAACATTAAAATACAGACCCTGTAAGCCCCTCTCTTTCGGAGAGGGGTTGGGGTGAGGCTAAAAAAATGGCTTACGATAAATTCAATATATTAACAAGTACTGCAGTTCCACTTCCTATCGAGAACGTGGATACTGACCAAATTATCCCTGCTCGTTTCTTAAAAGCAACAGAAAGAGTTGGATTTGGTGATAATCTTTTCCGCGACTGGAGATATAATGCAGATAATACTCCTAAAGCAGATTTCGTTCTAAACGATTCTACTTACAAAGGAAAAATATTAGTTGGCGGTAAAAACTTCGGTTCCGGATCTTCAAGAGAACATGCTGCATGGGCAGTATATGACTACGGTTTCAGATGCGTAGTTTCCAGCTTCTTTGCAGATATCTTTAAAAATAACTGTTTGAATATTGGTGTATTACCGGTTCAAATAAGCCCGGAATTCCTGGAAAAAATATTTGCTGCTGTTTACGACAATCCGGAAACAGAATTAGAAGTCAACCTTCCCGAGCAAACAATAACTATATTGGCTACCGGTGAATCAGAGAAATTTGACATCAACACTTACAAAAAAGGAAACATGTTAAATGGTTTCGATGATATCGATTACTTAAAAAGCATGACTCCGGAAATTGAAGCTTTTGCCGAAACAAGACCGTTTTAAAAGGCTAAAGGCGGAAAGCAAAAGGCTTAAAGCTAAGATGAAAAAGCATAAAGGCAAAAGGTATTAGAAGACGGAAGAACAATGTCCGAATACTAAAACGCTAAATAAAGCACTATTCTTACTCCCCTCTTCCCGATTTATTGGGAGGTTGGGGTAAGGTTAACAATAAACACATATATGAGTAAAAGGAAAATAGAAATAATGGACACCACTCTCCGCGATGGAGAACAAACATCAGGAGTTTCATTTTCCGTTTCCGAAAAATTAACCATTTCTAAACTATTACTGGAAGAGCTCCATGTAGACCGGATTGAAATAGCCTCTGCAAGGGTTTCGGACGGTGAGTTTGAAGCTGTAAAGAATATTTGTTCCTGGGCCGGCGAAAATAATTATCTGGACAAAATTGAAGTTCTCACTTTTGTGGATAAAGGTGTATCTGTAGATTGGATGGTAAAAGCTGGTGTAAAAGTCCAAAACCTTTTAACCAAAGGCTCTTTAAATCATCTCACACATCAATTAAAGAAAACACCTGAGCAACACTTTGCAGATATTAAACAGGTTATTGAACTTGCTCAGCAAAATGGTATATCAACCAATGTATATCTGGAAGATTGGAGCAATGGAATGCGTAATTCTCCGGAATATGTATTTCAATATCTTGATTTTATATCAACTCAACCTATAAAACGGGTGATGCTTCCGGATACCTTAGGTATTTTAACTCCGTGGGAAGCAAGTTCGTTTATATCGAAAGTAAAATCGGCTTATCCTGATTTACATATTGATTTTCATGCTCATAACGATTATGATTTAGGTACGGCCAATATTCTTGAAGCTGTAAAAGCGGGAATTAATGGACTGCATTTAACTATTAACGGGATGGGAGAAAGAGCAGGAAATGCTCCTCTTGAAAGTGCAATTGCTGTAATTCATGACTTTTTACCAGAAATTGAAATCAATGTAAAGGAATCTTCTGTTTATAAAGTAAGTAAATTGGTAGAAACTTTTTCAGGCGTTCGCATCCCAGCCAATAAGCCAATAACCGGAGATAACGTTTTTACACAAACGGCAGGTATTCATGCAGATGGAGACAATAAGAAAAACCTGTATTTTAGTGATTTACTTCCTGAACGTTTTGGAAGGAAGCGTAAATACGCTTTAGGCAAAACATCTGGCAAAGCTAATATCGAGAAAAATCTTCAGGAATTAGGTTTAAAACTAAATGATGAAGATTTAAAGAAAGTAACACAGCGAGTTATTGAACTTGGGGATAAGAAAGAAACTGTTACCAAAGAAGATTTACCATATATCATTTCTGATGTACTGGATAAAAGTTCCTCTTATAACGAAAAAGTAACCGTAGAATCCTACGTTTTAACACATTCTAAAGGATTGCGCCCTTCTGCTACTGTTGCAGTAAAGATAGATGGTGAACTTTTTGAAGAGAATTCTCAAGGCGACGGACAATTTGATGCTTTTATGAATGCCCTAAACAAAGTCTATAAGAAAAAGAAATTGGCTTTGCCTAAACTGGTAGATTATACGGTAAGAATTGCTCCGGGAAGTAGTACTGATGCTTTATGTGAGACTACAATTATCTGGGAAACCGAAAACAAAACCTTTACTACAAGAGGCCTGGATTCTGATCAAACAGTTTGCGCTATCATTGCGACACAAAAAATGCTAAATATAATTTAGTTGTTAGTAGTTAGTTATTAGATGGTTAGTCCACAGATAACTACTAACAATAAACGAACTAATAACGAACAAACTAAGAAAAAATGAAATTAAATATTGCCCTTTTACCGGGTGACGGTATCGGACCAGAAGTAGTAGACCAGGCTGTTAAAGTTTGTGATGCTGTGGCTAAGAAATTCAACCATGAAATCAACTGGACAAAAGCTTTAACAGGTGCTTCAGCTATTGATGCATGTGGCGAACCTTATCCGGATGAAACTCACGAAGTTTGTATGGCTGCAGACGCAGTACTTTTTGGTGCAATTGGCGATCCCAAATACGATAACGATCCGAAAGCGAAAGTTCGTCCAGAGCAGGGATTATTGAAAATGCGCCAAAAATTAGGCTTATTTGCAAACGTTCGTCCTACTTTTACATTTCCTTCTTTAATTGATAATTCTCCATTAAAAAGAGAAAGAATTGAAGGTACTGACTTAATTATCCTACGTGAATTAACTGGTGGTATTTACTTTGGCGAAAGAGGCAGAAAAGACGATGGAAATACTGCTTTCGATACCTGTACTTATACAAGAGCAGAGATTCAACGTTTGGCTAAATTGGGATTCGAATTAGCCATGACCAGAGGCAAAAAATTATGTTGTGTTGATAAAGCCAACGTATTGGAAAGTTCTCGTTTGTGGAGAGAAACTGTACAGGCAATGGAAAAAGATTATCCGGAAGTTACTGTATCTTACGAATTCGTAGATGCTGTTGCCATGCGTTTGGTACAATGGCCTAACTCTTACGATGTAATGATTACAGAAAACCTTTTCGGTGACATTTTAACTGACGAAGCTTCTGTAATTTCTGGTTCTATGGGATTAATGCCATCTGCTTCTAAAGGTGTTCATACATCTTTATATGAGCCTATTCACGGTTCTTATCCACAAGCTGCAGGAAAAGACATTGCTAATCCGTTAGCTACTGTTCTTTCTGCGGCAATGATGTTCGAAGATGCTTTTGGTTTAAAGGAAGAAGCAGAAGCTATCAGAGAAGTGGTTAACAAATCTTTAGCTGCAGGAATCGTTACTGAAGACTTAGCAGGATCAAATAAGACTTATAAAACCAGCGAAGTTGGAAACTGGTTAGCTGAGAATATCTAATCGGGTTGTAAGTAATTGATTTATATTAAATCTTATAGCTTGAATATATTGAAAACCGACGTTTATAACGCCGGTTTTTTTTGCTTCAATACAGGTAATAATTTCCCTATCGCTTAAATGATAGGGAATTCGTTTCTAAACTAAACCTTCACAAATCGAAAAACTATTGTTCAATATATTCCACGGTTACAGTTGTAGTAACCGGAGTTGTAGAAGACGTAGCTATATATTTTACAGGATATCCGGCTGAATTATACTCAAGATAAGTATTGCTAAGAAGAACAGCATTAGGATGATTCACCGAATTTTTAATAACATTATTGTTCTTGTTTAGGTTGCCCCCCTGATTTTTCACATACTTATATATACCGTTTTTATTATCGTATTCAAAATTTACAATAAGAGCATCTGATCCTGGCCTAGATTCGATAAGTTTTTTAATGTTACCAAATATGTCATATTCATAACTATTAGTATATGTATGCTCTGCAAATTCTGGTGTTCTATAAGTGTAATATTGAACTGAAGTCAATCTTTGAGAATTATAAGTAAATAACTGATAGCTTGAATTCTCGCCATTCGACGCCCGTTTCGTATTTATTCTGTTAACATCTCCATTGCTATTTAATTCATAAATATCTTCATATATCTTCCTCCATTCTTTTGCAACCATGTCTTTTTGATATCGAATAACCTTCTGAAGCTTATCTCCATGATAAATAAATTCCCGCTTTAACATACCTTCTTCAATAGAAGATATTAATTGAGTATTTTCAACATAAGTTATGTTTTGATAGCTCAAAAACGTGTCTACGGCGTATGTAAACTTCACGGGTAAATAAATCTTAGAATCGGTAATTGTAAGCACCTGCGATATGGTATATATCATTTGTGAATCAGAAGAAGAAACAAATGTAAGCGTCACACCATTTATTTTAATTTCCTGACCGTCAACTGTTACTTTTAGTACTTTTCCACTTAAACTTGTGAATACTTTTCCATCAGTAAGATCTGTTTTAGCTAAAACTCCTCTAACAATATGATCTTTAAGGCGCTCTTGGGTAAGCTTTTGCGCATTAGTATCTGCGAGTATTTTCGCGCTATTCTTTGAATAGCTTACGGTATTAGGTCGGTAGCTCTTAAGTGCTTCATCTGTAGGTGCCAATATGGTCAATCCGTCTTTTACTTCCTCTTCGCTTAAAGAAATATTCTTAAAAGCTTCAGAAAACGCCGCCACTTCAGGTTGCTTCGCCAATTCGACAGTTAAATTTTCGATAACTGTTTCACTTTTAGTTTTTTCAGGCTCAGGAGTCGAGCTCTTTTTACACGACACAAGAGCTATAGCTATCGCACAAACTCCTAACAAAAAGGTATAAAATGTTTTCATATCAATTTAATTAAGCTAATTATATGATTGACAAAGCTAGATTCCCCTCTAAGCAAAATCAATACCTAGAGGTTGGTATTTTACTATTTAAAACAATTACTGCTTATCGCAATATATTTCCAGTAAAAACTTAGTTTTTAGTACATTTACCGTCGATCAACTCAAGCATTATGATATCTATCAATCCGTTTGCAGCAGCCGAGAGATTAAAAGGCATTGTAAAAAAAACTCCGTTGGAATACAATCAAAGACTTTCTGAAAGGTATCAATGCGAGGTTTATCTGAAAAGAGAAGATTTACAGATTGTCAGATCTTACAAAATAAGAGGTGCATACAATCTCATAAGTGCGCTTTCTAAAGAGCAAGCAAAAAAAGGAGTTGTATGTGCCAGTGCAGGAAATCATGCACAGGGTGTCGCTTATTCATGTCAGCATTTAGGCATTAATGGTGTAATTTTTATGCCCCAACCTACACCCAAGCAGAAAATAAACCAAACAAATATGTTTGGTAAAGACAAAGTGGAAATTATTCTTACCGGTGATACGTTTGACGACTGCCAGCAGGAAGCTTTGGCATACGCTGAAAAACATAATATGGTATTTGTTCCTCCTTTTGATAATGCTGCAATTATAGAGGGGCAAAGTACTGTTGGCGTAGAAATTCTGCAAGATCTTCCCGGTGTTGATTTTGTTATTGCTCCAATTGGAGGTGGAGGTTTAATTTCTGGTATTTCCCTTTACCTGAAAAAGAATAAACCCCAGGTTTTTATTGCGGGTGTTGAACCCGAAGAAGCGGCATCTATGAAAGCAGCTTTGGAAGCAGGCAAGCCAGTAGCTTTAGAAAAGATAAGCAAATTCGTTGATGGTGCTGCTGTAAAACGTGTTGGCAAAATAAATTTTGAAACTTGTAAAGAACTGGTAGATAATATTAGCAGTGTACCTGAAGGAAAAGTTTGTACAACTATATTAAAACTTTATAACGAAGATGCCATTGTTGTAGAACCGGCGGGAGCTCTTTCTATTACCGCTTTGGACAATTACAGGACACAAATTAAAGGAAGAAAAGTAGTTTGTATTATCAGCGGCGGGAATAACGATATAGACAGGATGGGAGAAATTAAAGAACGTTCTCTTTTATATGAAGGTCTTAAACATTATTTTATTGTCCGTTTTCCGCAGCGTCCGGGCGCTCTAAAACTATTTGTAAATGAAGTTTTGGGTACTAATGATGATATTACCCGTTTTGAATTTATTAAGAAAACTGAACGGGAAAGAGGCCCCGCTTTAGTCGGCATAGAATTAAAAGATGCTAAGGACTATGATTCTTTAGTCAAAAGAATGGCACATTATAACTTCGACTTTAAGGAAATCAATCAGGATGAAACGCTGTTTGAGTACTTCATTTAAGCTATTAAGATGTCAAAAATAAAAAGATGTACCTTGTTATTTTATGGCTTGTACATCTGCTATATCTTCAATTCTTGCGCAACTTTATCTAACTCCAAGAGTACTCTCGTAACAGTCAATACTACCTCACCCTCTTATCTTGTTGTAAATAGTGACACGCTCAATTATTGCAGTAATAATAAGACTATAAATGTTATGAGATCTAAAGACTCGTTAAGATTGACTGCATTTAATAATGATTTATCAAGAACTGTTGCAATAAAGTCGCAAAACTCAGCCTTTTTTTGGCTAAACCTATTTCCATACTTTAAT
>NZ_JBEBVH010000110.1:0-12245 GCF_040392825.1 Pseudopedobacter sp. | reverse complement strand
AGGACTTTTTTTTAAAACATAAAAAATGGCCAGAATTTCTTCCGACCATGAGTGGTTTAAAATCGCCCTTTTTTATTTTCTATTATTTCCATCTACTTTAGTTAATTCGTTGCGATCATGCCCCTGGTTAGGTCTTCTTTCCTGATTGGCATGAGAAGCGCTGCTTGCATTAGAAATTTGATGTCCTTTCTTTTCCTTAACCTGCACAAAAGTCCTATCAGAGGTGGTTCTTCCTTGCACATCTTTTTCTGTTTGATGATTCGGTTGACGTTTCATAGTTAAATAGATTTGATGAATCCAATATAGGGCAAAGACTGTGCCTTTTATAAATCAGACTAATCATTAAAATGACGCATCACTATTTTACTTTGCTCTACTTCCTTTTCGATAATACAGTAAGTTAGTTAATAGAGCAATAATCAACAAAATCAATCCGCCAAATTCTCTGGTTTCCTCAATCCAGGGCTTTGTTGCTTTCATGCTTTGTACAATATTTTCAGCGTTATGTTCATAAAACCAACTCAACACTCCAGTTTCATCAAAAAACAGATATATAGCATAAGCCAGGTATATAACAATCCCCACAACATAAGCTTTTAGATTGAAAATATTTCTTGTTGCCAAAAAGCACCATAGTGCGCCATAGAGGTATAATAATATCCATAAAAATGGATCAGGATCATTGTATTGTAATACCGCCGAAATAATAAATATTAGAAAAAAAAATAGATTAAAAGCTCTCATTACAGCAATAAGGGTTATAATTGTCTATAGTATTCAAATATAAAAATTTCATTAATATCTATCGCTGGTGTTTCACCCTGGAAATTGCAAGTATTTAATGTTCCAGGATGATTCCTCAAAATTTCTTAATTGAGCGAACTTGATATACATGTTACTCTCTTTAATTAACAGAAGATTTGTAATCCCCTCTATTAAAACATTAATTTAAAACCCAAAGGTCATTCCTTAGTCAGATTATAAAGAATGACTTTTTTCATTCGACTGCCATATAAAGAATTGGTTACTTTTGGCCTTATGAACATCAAACTGAGTGTATTAGACCAGACTCCCATCAGAAAAGGAAGTAATGCCAATGAGTCTCTTCAGGAAACAATACAATTGGCCAAACTTACTGATGAGTTGGGTTATACCCGGTATTGGCTCAGCGAACATCATAACTCCGAAATGCTGGCGACTGGCTCTCCCGAGCTGATGATTGCCCGTTTGGGAGCAGAAACTAAACATATCCGTTTAGGTTCTGGAGGAATGATGATGCCAAATCATAGTACACTTCGTATCGCTGAAAATTTTAGGGTTTTGGAAGCGCTATATCCAAACAGGATAGATTTGGGAATGGGAAGAGCTCCTGGTGGCGACAGGTTAACTGCGCATCTATTAAATCCTTCTAATAATTTCGATCCAAAAGATTATATCCAGCAGCTTAAAGATGTTAAATGCTATTTTAACGAAGAACCAATAGACGGAATTTCCGAAACGATGGTGAAGGCTATACCATCCATAACTACTTCTCCTGATTTATGGATTTTAACATCCAGTGGAGAAAGCGCTCTTATTGCCGCTTATATGGGAATGGCCTGTTCTTTTGCTCAATTTATCAATCCTATTGGCGGCGCAGAAGCTTTAAGAACCTATAGAGAAAAATTTGTTCCTTCTGCAGAACTACCAGAACCAGAAACCAGCGTTGGTATATTTGGGTTTTGTTCTGAAGACGAAGAAAAAGTAAAACAAGTACAGGCTTTTATGGATTACCGACTTTTGAGTTTCGAAAAGGGCTTGCATCAGGTACAGTTTGATTATAACGACATTAAAGATATTGAGTACGATGCATACGATATGCAACGTATAGATAGAAACCGAAAGCGCACTATAATAGGCACACCTGAGGTAATGAAAGAGAAAATTACAGCGCTCTGCTCCGAGCTGGATACTGATGAAGTAATTATATCTACCTACACAAGCTGTACGGAAGACAGGCTAAATTCTTACCGTTTGTTGGCAAAGGTTTTCAATATTAAAAAAGGAGAATAAGATTATGACGTGGCAAGAGTTTAATAGTTGGAAAAACCAGATTTTTAGTCAGTATAATCACATCCAGAAGCAAGTGGGCGAAAGTGATTTTAAGAAATATAAGTTAGATATTTCCTGCAGAGCCTTAAACAAAATTGCCTTAAATACCTTAGAAGAAAAGAAGTTTATTGAACTAAAGAAAGTCGTTTCCAAAACGTTAGATTCTATCCCTGAAAAGAATATCTGCAGAGCTTCACTAAGACCATATTATAAAAACACAAAGCACTTAAAACACTATCTTAAAACACATTTCAATCTCGTCCCTATTGGATACCACTCTGTAAAATGGGGGACCATCGGATTAGGATTTGGAGTTCCGTATTCATACTTTTTAAGCTCGTTACTTGGGCTTTTCATTGGCTTTGGTATCGGCATGGGTATAGGAACTTATTTTGATAGAAAAGCCGAAAAAGAGAATAAATCTTATTAAATCCCTATTTATCACCCAATTGTCTTTTTTAAATGTTTAAACATTTATTTTTTGAATAACAGAAATTTTTACTGAACTTTGAACTGTAATAAAAAACATTACAGAATGAACAACGGTAGATTTGCCATAGCCATACATGTCCTTACACTGCTTGAAGTAAGTAAAGAAGAACTTTTAGCTTCTGATTACATAGCCGGAAGTATAAATATCAACTCGGTTTTGGTACGGAAAGAGATTGCTGAATTAAGGAAAGCCGGATTAGTAGACAGTAAAGAAGGTAAAAATGGAGGTTTCTTTTTAGCAAAAAAGGCAGATGATATAAATCTTGGAGATTTATTTAAAGTAATTTATCCAGATTCCATTTTTGCCTTTGCGAAAAACACTCCTAATCCTCATTGTCCTATCGGAAAGGATATTAACAAACATTTAGAGGGCCTGTACATTGAAGCTGAATTGGCTTTAGTACAAAATCTTAAAAAGCATTCATTGGCAGAATTTTGTCAAAAATTTATAAGTAAATGAAACTTAAATATTAAAATAAAACATGATGAAAATAGCAATCATAGGAGCCACTGGATTTGTAGGTTCCAGTCTGGTAAAAGAAGCGGCAAACCGAGGTTTAACTGTTGGTGCTATCGCAAGAAATACAGATAAAATTGAAAACAACGAAGTAGCCAAAATAGCTATAGATGTTAATAATGAAAAGGAATTGGCAGATAAACTGAAAGGATATGATGTTGTAGTTAGCGCATTTAATGCCGGTTGGACTAATCCTGATATTTATAACGATTTCTTAGCCGGTTCTAAGGCCATACAACAAGCGGTGAAGGATGCCGGAGTTAAAAGATTAATTGTTATTGGCGGTGCCGGAAGCTTATACGTAGCTGATAATGTACAGGCGGTAGACACGCCTGACTTTCCGGCGGCATTCAAATCAGGTGCTACTGCTGCCAGAGATTATTTGAACATACTTAGAGAAGAGAAAGATCTCGACTGGGTATTTTTTAGTCCGGCATTCGAAATGCACCCGGGAATTACCACCGGCAGAACCGGAAAGTATAGACTTGGAAAAGATCATCCCATTTTCGATGACAGCAATGCATCAAAATTATCTGTAGAAGATTTGGCTGTAGCAATTCTGGACGAGGTGGAAAATCCAAAGCACCATCAGGAAAGA
This sequence comes from Pseudopedobacter sp., assembly GCF_040392825.1. NCBI lineage: Bacteria > Pseudomonadati > Bacteroidota > Sphingobacteriia > Sphingobacteriales > Sphingobacteriaceae > Pseudopedobacter > Pseudopedobacter sp. The sequence goes on along the minus strand of NZ_JBEBVH010000110.1, from coordinate 8,547 downwards.
TTTACCGCAGCCTATTAATTAAAAAACAATGGAAACTTTAAAGCATCTTTATAACTGGCAAAAGGACTTACCTGAAACGGAGACGATGCCCGCACTTTTTATAGGTCATGGTAGTCCTATGAACGCAATTGAGGATAATATTTTTGTCCAAAACTGGCGTAAACTGGCTCAAAATATTCCGAAGCCAACAGCAATTTTGGTTATCTCTGCCCATTGGGAAACACAGGGAACTAAGGTTACCGCGATGGAAAAGCCACGTACTATTCACGATTTTGGTGGTTTTCCTCGGGCTTTATTTGAAGTGCAATATCCGGCAAAGGGAGACCCTGAATTAGCAGCCTATATCAAGGAAGCCTTAAAACATTTTGCTGTTGTTGAGCTAGACCAGCTTTGGGGGCTGGACCATGGTAACTGGAGCGTTGTTAAACACTTGTATCCCAATGCAGATATTCCGGTTTTACAACTAAGTTTAGATTATTCTAAACCGGCAGAATATCATTACAATTTAGCCAAAGAACTACAAATTCTTAGAAAAAAAGGCGTTTTAATTATCGGTAGCGGTAATATGGTACATAATTTAAGAATGGTTTCCTGGGAAAACATGCTGGAGCCGGGTTTTGGGTATGATTGGGCTTTAGATATAAATGATAAGATGAAACAATATATCTCTGAGGACAACCATCTGGCATTAATCAATTATCAGAATTTTGGAATAGAGGGAAAATATGCTATTCCAACGCCAGAACACTATATGCCATTAATTTATACGCTGGCTTTAAAGGATAAAAACGATAAAGTTTCATTCTTAAATGATATTCCTATCGGAGGCTCACTGACGATGACATCTGTAGTTATTGATTCGAAATAGGGAAAATGGAAATTTATCATTCTATATATAAAAAAAGCAGCGTTCGTGACGCTGCTTTTTTTATTTTTTATGCTTCTTATACCGCTCGGAGGGTTTAATATTCTCCGTTTTTAAGTTTTTTGCTTTCTTTTCGTGAAATGCACCTCCCCGACTTGGATCTTCTTCTTCATCCTCTGCTTTTCTGCGTTTATTTTCTGTTTCAATAAACAAGTCTTGGGGTAATTCCATCTCTTGTGCTCTTTGCCCCAGATCCTGTTCTATTTTTCTAAAATCGGAAAGTTCCAGCTCTGTTAACAACACTAAAGCTATCTGATCTTCTTGCTGTTCGGCTAACCAAAGTACTTTCTGCTTGTAGGCATCCTGTTCAATTGGCAAATCGAAAAACATTAGGAAAGGGACTTTCATTGTCTCCAAACCTTTAAGGTCGTCTTGTATAACAATTAAAATTCGCTTTTTAGGATTTAACAGGAAATCCTCAACACTTTCCACGTTATGATCAGAAAATCCCTGGCATTTTATTGTTGCCACCTCTTCTATGTTAAGGGAAAGCATTTTATAAACCGTTTCTGCTGTAAATTCGGAATTCACAGACACTAACACTTTATCAAAAACCTCATTATCTTTAAGCAGCAACTCTAAAAGATTCAGCTTAGTTTTAAAATTTGGGACCTGATAACGAATCTGCTCTATGCATCTCAGATTTTTATTTTCAAGTTCTGCTACTTCCAATACCGTGTAATCTTCCATAAAATAGCTCAGCATTCTTTCTATTCTTGCATGATACACAGAAGAAAAGATCAAATATTGTGCTTTAGGGGTCCCTCGCCCTAATTCAGAAATCGGTAATTGCAAACCATTTTTAACAATTTCGTCTGCATCATCTACAATAAAAAGCTGTAGCTTATTTAGATTTAAGCCTAATTTTAAGTAAACAGCTCGGGCTCTGTCGGGCTGTGCGATAATAATATCTACACCATCCGTAACTTCCAAAACCTGCGCATCCAGTGTCGCCTGATCATTAAAAAGTCCATAGATTCTTAAAGATTTATTTCGGTTTAATAACTGGAATTGTTCTATAAGTGCTTCTCCCCGCTCTTTACTGGGTACCATAATTAATACTCTTGGAGCAATTTCTTCAGTATGTTTTAGTTTGCTTAAGCTTGCCAGAACAATAGCTGTCGATTTTCCCGATCCTTCGGGAGCTACTGCAACCAAATCCTGCCCGCCATTTATTCTGCTAAAGATTTTGGATTGTAAAGAAGTAGGTTGTGAGAAACCTGCATTTAAAACAGCAATTTGTAACTGCTTACTTAATTTTAACTTTTCGAACGAACTCATTGCCACAAAAGTACCATTTTGCTATCATATAAGTACTCGCTTTATATTTTGAATTTTGATTTTAAACTTTATATAGTCATCTTTGCAGAGATAACCTTCTATAATTATGAAACGCTTGGTTGATCTTTTAAAAAATAAATTTTTTCTGGTATCATTAGCTTTTATAATTTGGATGCTATTCTTTGACCGAAACGATATCATTTCACAATATGATTATCGTAATCAGGTAAAGAAACTGGAACAGGAGAGGGATTTCTATACTAAGGAAATTGCCAGCGTACAGAAAGACCTGGATGAGTTAACTACTAATAAAGATAAACTGGAAAAATTCGCTCGCGAACGTTATTTGATGAAGCGAGACAATGAGGATGTCTTTGTTATTATCGAAGAAAAACCTGAGAAAAAAGGCTTGTTTCAATAAAATCTCGGCAACATCAATTGTTTTCTTACAGCAACTATCCTTATCAGAACAATTAAGGAGATTGCTAGCAACTCAGCAATAGAAGATTCTATGTTTAATGCAGTTAATGTAAAATAGAATCCTCCTCCTAAAATACAAGCTGTTGCATAAATCTCTTTTCGAAAGATTATGGGAATATTATTCAATAAAATATCCCTTACAATTCCACCAAAACACCCTGTAAAAGTCCCTAAAAGAATACAGCTTCCGGCATCAAGGTTGTGAGACAATCCTTTTTGAATACCCAGAATAGTAAAGAAACCTAAACCCAACGTATCAAACAGGAATAACGTCTTTTTAAAGCGTTTTACTTTTTTCCAGAAGAACATAGAAAGCATAGCACCTACTATAATAACAAAGGTATAATACGGTTCCTTAATCCAGAAAACAGGCGTGTCTCCTATTACCAGATCTCTTAGGGTACCTCCACCAACAGCAGTTACAAAAGCTACTATAATTACTCCAAAAGCATCTAACCGCTTTTGCATAGCAGCAAAAGATCCCGAAACGGCATAAGAAAAAGTCCCGCAGACAATAATGATGTTTTCAATAATAAGGCTATAGAAGTCCATTTCTTTTCCTTAAAAACCATTCTGTACTTAACAGCAATATCAGCAAAAAGAAAATCCATTTCAAATTAATAAGTTCTTCATAAGTATTATCTGTATGAACAACTGTTGTAATTTTCTCGTTTTCCGCAATCAGCTGCTCTAAGTCAGACAGATTTCCCGGAAGAACAAACTCTCCTCCACTCATTTTTGCTAAATTATACAATAGCTGGTGATCTGCCGTTGTATTTAAATGTTCAAGTTCTATCTTTTCTACTACAAATGTACCTTTGCTTTCTAAATGCTTATTACCTAAAACGGTTTTCGCCAAAAAACTGTACTCACCTTCGGGCAACAAACCTGCATTCAGTTCATAAGAACTTTCCTTCTTCGAAAACACATAACTGTATTTCTTTCCAGATTTATGATTGATGTCTACTGTTATTTCTGCATTGGTTACAGGTTCATAACTATCGTTATACAACTCAGCATGTAAAACCGTCTCCTCATTTGCAAAAAATCTTTCCTTAATTGGATAAACTTTGAATTTACGTTTATCTTCCTTCACACTTAAAAACTGGACGGTTTTGGTTATCAATTCATCAAAAGGAGCAAAATCTGATGTCGCTTTATAATTTTCCAGTCTCCAACGCCATAAGCCTTCACCTATTAAAAATGCATTATTTTTTTCTCCTTTCACAAAGAACATCAATGGTAAATCTGCTGAAGAAGATCTTTGATTAATCAAGCTCTGATAATCGCCTTTTACTGCTACTTTACCTGACGGGCCAACCAGTGGAGGTAAATTCCTGAAAAGATTCTGTAACTGGGATGACACAGTAAAATTATAGAAATTACCGTTTAAAGTCGTGTAATACTCCTGTGGAGTTCCGCCTGGAAACTTCACCAATGATTGGATTTGATTGAGCAGATTGATATTGGTTTCTGTACCTGCAATAAACCAAATCGCTTTGTTAAGACCTTGTTTTATAATACCTGAAAGAGGAGCGGAAGATGAAGGAAGATTATGTAATATTATCACACTAAACTGATCGAAGCTTTTTGGCATTTCGTAAGGAAAAGCTACCACCACTTCGTAATTTTTATTTCCTGAAATACTTTGTTTAATTGCATTAACATCTGGATGGGGTGCATTTGCTAATAACAAAATTTTCTCTTTTCCTTCCAGGACTTCTACATAAACTGTTTGTCTATTATTTATATTAGAAACCTCATTATTAATCGTATGCAGAGAAATATTTAATTTCTGCATTCCAACCTTCCTGGCATCCAATTTCACTGTTACCGATTGTCGCCAAAAATCATCATCAATTTGTATTGGTTTAGATAGCTTCTGTCCATCAGAACTCTCAACAGTAAGTATCGATTTTTCTCCTTTACTTCTAAACGCAGATAGATTTATTTCTAAAGGATATTCGTTACCAAGATAAACGATTCTATTATAGTTTACATTTCTAATAAGCAGATCTTTTTTTACAGTAGTATCACCCAAGCCAATACTGTAAATTATAGCTTGTCTAGGCAAATACTGCGCTGTCACTAAAGCCCCTTTGTTAATTATCCCATCTGAGGCTAATATAACCGCTCCAATATTTTTATTGCCATACTGTTCATTAATATAAGAGAACAGTTCGGAAACATCTGTCTGCTGGTCTTTGAAATCCCATTTCGGTTTATCTCTTATCTTATCTCCAAAGTTCAGAAAAGCTACATCATATTTTTGTTGCAATCTGCCGGCTAAGTTTTTTATATCAGTTTGGTATTTCTCTAATTTAAAATTATCCGAAACGCCTAAAGGAATAGAAGCAGAATTATCTTGCGCAATAATTAGCAAAGGCTTCTCCTCGATTTCCTTTTTTGAAGAAATGAGTGGTGCCAGCAATAGAAAGCATATGAAAGCAACCAGAATACTTCTTAAACCAAACAGAAGATATTTGAGTTTACTTTTTGACTGCTTTTTATAAAAAAGATAAGCGTAGAGAATTCCTATTGCCACACAAAGCAATACCCACCAACCAGAATTATTTTCGAATAAAATTGCGTTTAACATTTCATGTTAAAAATGCAAAAATTATTCTATTTCGAAGTTCGCATTTACAACTGCTGTAATTTCTTTTCTGATTGAGCTAACATCATTCACTCCGTAGTCCGAAGTTATATTGGAATTTTCTGGTGTAATTTGTAAAACTCCCATTCTCGCACTTTTCAAAGTCCCTAAAGTTCTACCCGTGGCTTCCGCGATACGTCTGCCTCTAATCATTGCATCTTTAGCGGCCTCTGCCTGAACGTCAATTTTAATATCAGAAATTTTGGTATAGTAATATTCCGGCGGGTTAACAGCAAATTCTACCCCCTGTTCTACCAAAGAAGTGATATCAATAGAGAGCTTTTTCATCTTCTCTACATCTTTTGATTGAAATTCAATCATCTGATTAATGGTATAAGAACGAATTCCGGTTTGCATACCATTATTATTATAGTAATAGTTTGGATAGGAATTGGTAGTCTTAAAGTCAATATCTTTCTCATTAAATCCCTGCTTTGCTAAATAAGCCAGCAGTATAGGCTTTTGGCTTTGCAGTTTTTGATAGGCTTCTTTCGCGGTAGCCGCTTCGGCATTGAGATTGCCCCTTATCACTGCTAAATCAGAAACGATTAACTTTTTAGCAGAGCCTGTTACATTAATTGTTTGATCGGTGGATCTTACTTTCTTCCAGGTTCCGGAGAATAACAGAACTGATAATAAAATAGCCAGGCTTAGTATAATAGTAGGTAGTAAAAAACGATTTTCTTTCATAGTTTAATGGTAACAAATTTTCATTAAGATAGTTTAACAGAATTTTTGTTACAAAAAAAGAGCCATCTACAATGGCTCTGACTTATGACTTTTAATTTTATACTTCTAACTTACAACATACCACCACAAACAGATAATACCTGTCCGTTTACGTAAGCGCTCATATCTGAAGCTAAGAAGACACAAACATTTGCCACGTCTTCTGGCTCCCCTGCTCTTTTTAAAGGAATTCCAGCCTCCCAGCCGGCAACAACTTTTGGATCTAAAACGTCCGTCATTTCGGTACGGATAAATCCAGGAGCAACAACATTGGTTCTGATATTTCTTGATCCTAATTCTTTAGCTACCGATTTTGAAAAGCCAATGATACCAGCTTTAGAGGCCGCGTAGTTAGCCTGTCCGGCATTTCCCTGAACACCAACAACAGAGCTCATATTGATGAATACACCTTTACGATTTTTCATCATAATTTTCGAAGCAGCCTTAGTTGTATTAAAAATAGACTTCAGATTTACTTCCAATACGTCATCCCAATTTTCTTCGGTCATGCGCATTAACAAACCATCTTTGGTAATTCCTGCATTGTTAACTACAATATCAATAGTTCCAAATTCGGCAACAATATCATTAATCAACTGCTCTGCCTGATCAAATTTAGAAGCATCAGAACGGTAACCTTTTATTTTTGTACCGAAGGCTTGCAATTCTGTTTCTAAAGCCTGTCCTTTCTCAACAGAAGATAAATATGTAAATGCTACATTAGCACCTTGCTCAGCAAATTTTTCAGCTATTCTCTTCCCAATTCCCTTTGACGCACCTGTAATTAAAGCTGTTTTTCCTTCTAATAATTTCATGTCATTATGCTTTTGAGGCGTGAAAATATTAAATTTTTATGATATGTAATGCTATTCATTAGTTTTTACCAAACCACGCCCGGCCAGGTAAGCAGATAATGTAGACACTTGCTAAAAAAGATATATCCTTTTTCTGTAAAGTTTCAGCATTTTTTTCGGCTTAAAACTAGACAGTTATTCCATTTGATATTAACTTTGCGCATCCATAAAAATAAAATGAAAAATAACAATAAGCCAGGTGTTAAAGCTGACGTAGATGTAATATTAATCGGAGCTGGCATCATGAGCGCAACATTAGGCGTGTTGCTAAAAGAACTAGACCCAACATTAAGCATAGAGATTTACGAACGTCTTGACGTTGCCGCAGCAGAAAGTTCTGATGCATGGAATAACGCAGGCACAGGTCATTCTGCATTTTGTGAATTAAATTATACTCCACAGAAAAAAGATGGCTCTGTCGACATCAAAAAAGCGGTTAAAATTGCGGAGAATTTTGAAGTATCTAAACAGTTCTGGGCCTATTTAATAGAAAAAGGGCTTATTAATTCTCCAGAGAACTTCATTAACAACATTCCACACATTAGCTTCGTTATTGGCGAAAAGAATGTTAATTTCTTAAAAACACGATATACGGCAATGAAAGACTGTGTCCTGTTTGACGAAATGCAATACTCTGAAGATCCTGAAGAAATAAAAGCATGGACTCCTTTGGTAATGAATGGCCGTAATTCTTCCGAAAAAGTTGCTGCTACACGGATGGATATGGGTACCGATGTCAACTTCGGCGCATTAACAAGGGCTATGTTCAATAACTTAAAGGCAATGGACAATGTTTCCATATTCTTTAATACCGAGATTCGAGACATAGAAAGAGAAGATGATGGCAGTTGGGAAATTGAAATTAAAAATCTTGATACCGGCAAAAAGAAAAAGCGTAAAGCCAGTTTTGTGTTTATAGGTGCCGGTGGCGGTTCTTTACATTTATTGGAAAAATCTGATATTCCTGAGGGAAGAGGTTTTGGCGGATTCCCTGTTAGTGGCCAGTGGTTAAAATGTACCAATGAAGAAATTATTAAACAACATCACGCTAAAGTTTATGGCAAAGCAGCAGTTGGAGCTCCTCCAATGTCTGTACCTCACTTAGATACAAGGGTAATTAATGGAAAACAGGCTTTACTGTTTGGCCCATACGCTGGATTTTCTACCAAGTTCCTGAAAAACGGCTCCTATCTCGACTTATTTAAGTCAATTAAATTAGATAATATCAGACCTATGCTTTCTGCAGGTTTGCAAAATCTGGATCTTACCAAGTATTTGATTGAACAGGTAAGACAATCACCTGAAGACAGATTAGAAGCTTTAAAAGAATATCTTCCTACTGCAGAATTGAAGGATTGGGAATTGGAAATTGCAGGTCAGCGGGTTCAAATCATTAAGAAAGATGCTAAAAAAGGTGGTGTTCTGGAATTCGGAACTGAAGTTGTAAGCGCTTCAGATGGTTCTATTGCCGCTTTATTGGGTGCTTCGCCGGGTGCGTCAACAGCAGTATCTATTATGCTAGACCTATTAAGTCGTTGTTTTAAAGACAAGTTTAAAAGTGAAGCCTGGCAATCAAAATTCAAAGAAATGATTCCTTCTTTCGGACAGTCTTTAGCAGAAAA
>NZ_JBEBVH010000109.1:0-12466 GCF_040392825.1 Pseudopedobacter sp. | reverse complement strand
AATAAGGATAAAGGTTATATCATTTATGCAAATAATAATGAATTTTATCCTGTTTCTATTTCTATAGATTTTGAATTAACAAATCTTGCTTTTTCAGAATCGCAAAAAAAGATTTTCGTAATTCCGCCTAAAAGTGAAAGATATAAAATTGGCGAATTAAGTTTATCTAATAAATCTGCCAGCAAATACAAATTCGCATACAGATACGAATATACCATAGGTGATGTCACCATAACTAATTACGACAAATCATTCGAATATGATTTGCCTTTTCAGAAAGGGCAAAGTTACATTGTATCACAGGGTTACAACGGAGCTTTTTCACACAAAGACAATAATTCTATTGATTTTAATATGCCTGAAGGCAGTCCAATTTTAGTTGCCAGAGAAGGCATAGTGGTACAAATTGTACAAAATAATTCACAGAGCTGCCCACGGGAAGAATGTAATAAATACAACAATCATATTCTGGTAATGCATTCGGACGGAACTTTTGCCAGTTATGCGCATATTAAAAAAAATAGTGTAAAGCTAAACGTTGGTGATAAAGTAAAAAAAGGTGATGTTATTGCAATTAGTGGAAATACTGGTTGGACAAATGGGCCACACTTACATTTTTCATGTTTTATAGGATCGTTCAAAAAAGCAAAGACATTAAAGACTCTATTCAGAATTAATCATGGTAAAGAGTCTGTATTTTTAAAAGAAGGCAATACCTACTTTAGAAACTATTAGCTCATTACACTTTATTTCTAACATCATACAAAAGCTCTTCGTCCAAAAACTATAATTCTATTTTAGAGATGTAATTAAGAGAAATTATACTCCGCAAAAATTATAAGAAGATTTTATCTTATTTTTATTGTTAAACTTTATTACAATGGCTAAAACAGATTTTAAAACAATAGACGAGTATCACCACACTTTTCCAGCCGATATACAGGAAAGAATGCAGGAAATACGCAAGATAATTAAAGAGGTTGTGCCACAAGCCGAGGAAATAATCAGTTATCAAATTCCCGCTTTCAAATACAAAGGCTATCTCATTTATTATTCAGCTTACGCTAAACATATTTCACTGTCAAGTCCCTGGAGCGAGGCCTTACTACGGGAATTCGAATCCGAACTAAAAAAGCTTAAAGTAACCAAATCTGCTATACAATTTCCGAATAAAGAAGAACTGCCATCAGAATTGATAAAAAGGATTGTCGAGTTCAGGAAAGCAGAAAACGAAGCAAAGAAGTAACTTTAAAAAACTGTCTGAAAAGATCTCTGGTTACCGAACAGAGTCGAAAACGCTTTCAGCAGGCAAGAGGAAAGAGATTTCCCTTCTAAATTTGTTAAAATAATAAAGCACTTTACTTTTTTAGATAGTCTTGGCAGACTTTTCTCTACAGAATATGAATTGCTTCTAAAAACAAAACTTCATACCGTTACAGCTGTTACATTAATAAAGCTTTTAATTAATGACCATTACTCAGATTTTCACAAACATCCGTCCTTTTGTAAAACCTTATAGAGTACTGGTCATTGCCACATTAATTTTAACGCTTATTGGTTCTTTTACCGCTCAGGTAAATGCGTTTATATTACAATATACAGTTAACCACATTTCAGACCTGGTTAGTAATGGCAAAGGCTTAGCAGAAGGTATCTCTTTGCTTTCCTTTATTTCTATTGTTTTATTGAGTAAAGAACTTATTAATTCTTTAGTCCAGTTTGGACAAAAATTTTATGGCGAGAAATTAAGGATATATGTTTCGAGAGATCTGGCACAGGCTGTTGTAGAGAAAATTCTTACCTACAGAATGTCTTTCTATACCAATAACAACAATGAATCCGGAAAATTACAAACCCGTATAGATCGTGGTGTAGAAAGTTTAACACGACTGGTACAGAATTTTTTCATTGATATTCTCCCCTTGTTTGCTAATTCCATCGTTGCACTAATACTTATGTTTAATGCTAATTTCTACGTTGGTCTGGTGGGGCTTTGTATTGTTCCCATATATTTTGTTATTACGCAGAAGCAAGCTGTAAAACTAAGCGGTTGGCGTAGGAACCTTAGGAGTTACCGGGAATCTAAAAGCCAGGGTATTATCAGCATTATTGAATCTATTACTGTAATAAAATCATTTAACAGAGAAAAGATAGAAGCAAGTAAACAACTGGAACTGCAGACCAACCTTACGGCAAACCAGATGCAGACCAGACGTACCAGTTTCTTGTTTGACGGATTAAAATCTTTTGTAGAACAAATTGGGGTAGTAATTATCATCATTCTTACCTCTTACCTGGTATTAAATGGCAGCATGAGTATTGGTGCCATCATGTTCCACATTTTATTGTTCAATAACGTTTCTGCTCCAATTCGTCAGTTACACAGAATTTATGACGAAATGAATGATGCCATGATCTATTCCGAAAGTTTTTTCGATATTCTTAATGCTGATAATGAAAAGGAAAATACCGGTACTTATAAACCGGCTACAATAAGGGGATTATTTGAAATCAGGAATGTAGATTTTACCTATCCTAATGGCACTCAGGCATTGAAAAATGTAAATTTAAAAATAGAACCTAATAAAATTACCGCACTGGTTGGCTTGTCGGGAGCCGGAAAAAGTACTATCATTAACCTTTTAGATAAATTTTATGATCCATCGGCTGGAGAAATACTACTTGACGGTGTGCACCTCAATCAATATGATATCACTTATTTAAGAGAACAGATTGGCCTGGTTTTACAGAAAAACCACATCTTTAACGGCACAATTGAGGAGAATATCAAATATGGAAATCCCAACGCAACTAAAGAAGATATTATCTATGCTGCAAAGCAAGCTTACATTCACGAACAGATTATGCAGTTGCCAAACCAATATCAATCCAAGGCACTATTAATGTCCGGAGGGCAGCAACAACGTATCGCTATTGCCAGAATGTTTATAAAGAACCCTCCTATTATATTCTTAGATGAACCTACTGCCAGTTTAGATGCCATTGCTACGGAGCAGATAAAGAATAGCTTAGACGCTATTAAAAAAGGACGGACTGTTGTTATTATCTCCCATTCTATCTCACAAATTATAGATGCTGACCATATTTATGCCATGAAGAATGGAAAAGTGGTAGAGTCCGGAACGCATGACGAAGTTTATGAGATGAATGGCGTTTATAAAGAAATTTTTGATGCCAGTGCCCGTAGCCTAAATATCGAAAAAATAGCTAAGAACTTAATCTCTGCAAACGACAATAAATAAGTAGTTTTATATTGATATATTGCATTAAATAGAACTGGAAGTGATAAATTTTATTTAATCATCAATAGAATGAAAACACATACGACAAATTATTTTGATAGTTTTATAGAAGTAGCAGAAGATACTAAAACTACTCACGGAATAAAACCAGCTTCAAAAGCTGACAAAAAAACTATTGCTGAAATGCAATACGATTTGATTTCGAAAAATCCCTATAAATATACTTCTGATGATATAATCTTTCAGGTATTTGCAGACAGAAATGATTTAACTAAAGCCGAATACAAACAGGCAAGAGAACAGTTCTTTTCTAAAGGACAGGCTTGTTTAAGAGCTTCTCCCCTAACAAAAACATACGGGTTTGGTATTCATAGCGATAGCAAAGGGAAAATCGCATTATATGGATTGGAAACAGATGAATATCAAAAGTTTTTGTCGGATCCTGAAATCAAAAAGGTAAAGGCTATGCGAACTTCAAGGAAATGAATAGAAGCTTTGACAGACTGAGAGAAGTAAAAATTCTGATTGCTTTATTCCAATAAATCACTTAGTTTTTTCTCTATAAATGCTAAATTGCTGATATGTTGAAGAGACTATCATTTTTAAGCTTAATTTTTCTTTTACTGGGGAATTTGTCCGTATGCGCTCAGAAAAAACCTAAAAAAGAGCGTAAGACTATTGCCAGTACACCCAGGTCTGAATTGTTGTATACAGACCATACTTATATACCCGAAATCAAAAGCGTAGAACTGTATAATGCCGATAAAAGGCAATCTTTCCCTGTCATACATTTAGGTTCAGGTGATCAGTTACGTCTGCAGTTTGATGACCTGAGAGCAGACAACAGAAGTTTCTATTATACACTGGTACATTGCGATGCAGAATGGAATCCATCTTCCCTCACTCCTATAGATTATTTGGAAAGCTTTACAGAAGACAGGATTAATGATTATAAAATTTCGTTCAATACTTTTCAGAAGTATATGCATTACGAATTAAGCATCCCTAACCAAACTGTAAGACCTAAATTATCTGGCAATTACCTCCTTAAAGTTTATGAAGACGGAGATCAGGACAGGCTATTGCTTACAAAACGTTTTTTTATTCTCAATCCAAAAGTTAAAGTGGATGCTGTGGTTACGCAATCGCAGGTTGTAAGGGAAAGAGATAAAAGACAAAAAGTAAATTTTGTAATTCAGCATCCGGGGCTGCTTATTCAAAATCCGTATCAGGAAATCAAGGTCATTGTTATGCAAAACCAACGTTTCGATACACAGAAGATGACCAATGTTCCTCTTTTTATAAGAAATGATCAGTTGATTTATGAGGATGTTAAAACTAACGATTTTGATGGCGGCAATGAGTTCAGGTTTTTTGATACCAGAAGCATGCGCTTTAAATCGCAAACAACGCAAAGTATCTATCAGGATTCTTTGTACCATGTAAAATTGTTTGCAGATGCTGTCTGGAATACACCTACCTATACCAGTCAGTTTGACGAAAATGGCAATTTCTATATCATGAACCAGGATGGCACTAATCCGGATTATGATGGAGATTATGGCTGGGTATACTTCACACTACTATCTACACCTCCTACCGAGAACGGGCAAGCTTATATTCTCGGAAAATTTAATAATTACCGGAAAGATGAAGAATCAAGAATGACCTATGATCCGGCAAACAAACTCTACTATACCAGACTATTGCTAAAACAAGGTGTTACTAATTACCATTACATATGGGCAGATGCTAAAGGGAATATAGACAACAATGCATTTGACGGCAATTTCTATGAAACAGAAAATAGCTATCAGATATTAGTTTATTACAGACAGCCCGGTTCCAGATATGAAGAATTAATTTCCTATAGTACTTTAAATTCAAGAAAATAATAATATATACCATGCAGAAAGCGAAAAAAGCAAAGGAATCTTTAGTTATTATGAGTGAATTGGTGCTTCCTAACGACACCAATATGCTTCATAATTTAATGGGAGGTCGTTTACTGCATTGGATGGACATTGCGGCCGGAATTTCGGCACAAAGACACTGCAATAATATTGCTGTTACTGCTTCTGTAGATAATGTTTCATTTAGAAATCCGGTAAAACTGGGCGATGTAGTAACTATACAAGCAAAAGTAACCAGGTCTTTCCATACGTCTATGGAAGTCAGGATTACAGTATATGCAGAAAATATACCGTCAGGGAGTAAAATAAAGTCTAACGAAGCCTTTTACACCTTTGTAGCTTTAAATGATAACGGCCAAAAAACAGAAGTTCCGGAACTGATTCCGGAAACAGAGGAAGAACTGGCTTTGTACAATACCGCCATGCAAAGAAGGGAACTACGTTTGGTTTTGGCTGGAAAAATGAGGCCGGATGAAGCTTCTTCTATTAAATCGATATTCAGCTAACAAGTTTATGAAAAAGATCTGGAAAGAAAATTGGGGATTTATTATTGCTGTGATAGCCATGGCTTTTATATTATTTAATATGAAAACCCGAACGTTTGTAACCCAACAGCTTTTCAGAATTGGGCTATTTTCGCCTTCCTTAAGTAAAAAAGATGTATTAGGCCCTATCGACAAGAATATTGCCTTTACCTCTGCAGAAGGGAAACTCATAAAAATGGGCGATCTGGAAGGAAAAGTAGTATTTCTAAATTTCTGGGCTACATGGTGTCCACCATGCATAGCAGAAATGCCTTCTATTCAAAAACTTTATAACCAAATGTCAAACGAGATTGAGTTTGTTTTTGTTGATGTAGACGGTCAGTTTGAAAAGCCGCTTTCTTTTCTAAAAAAACATAATTACAACTTACCACTTTTTGTATCTGCTTCTCCAATACCAGAAACTGTTTTTGATGGTTCTTTACCTACTACGCTCGTTATAGATAAAAAAGGAAATGTTGTCTTCAGGCATAGGGGAATGTCTGATTATAGTGATAAAAGTTTTGTTGCTAAGCTTCGTCAACTAGCTGCAGAATAGTTATTTATATTGTAGAATATAAATAATCCCATTAAGATTGCTATTTGTATAGAATAAAGTCCGCTTTCATGTCATTTCCACTAGATCATGAAAAAAAGAAATCTTCGCGTTCAGAAGTAATAACATTATAACACTCTGAATATTTCCAGTTTACACTATCCCGATTCATCGCACAGGTATCAAGTTAACGCAGAAGTCACTCCTCATGATTTTGTATTGCTGATCTCGCTTGGAGCGGATCAGTATCTTACCATAAAAGTAACAAAGTCTGCTTATGAGATTCTTTTCCCGTGACCAGTCAGGACCAGAATGACGCGAGGACACTAATCTTATACTTTTTGTTTTTCTCCTAACTTGACACTTATGCGATTCATCGGGACTAAAATCTTTCTTTTAATGCCCTAAAAAGCTTTAAATACTGCTTTATAGATTAACCAGAAAATTAAAAGAACAGCAATAATAATAGGCAACAACCAATGCTGCAATTTGCCCGCCT
This sequence comes from Pseudopedobacter sp., assembly GCF_040392825.1. Taxonomy (NCBI): domain Bacteria; kingdom Pseudomonadati; phylum Bacteroidota; class Sphingobacteriia; order Sphingobacteriales; family Sphingobacteriaceae; genus Pseudopedobacter; species Pseudopedobacter sp. The sequence continues at coordinate 5,714 of NZ_JBEBVH010000109.1, read as the reverse complement.
TTTCGTCATTTTTTTCAGTTACCGCTTCTTTACCCGGCCCGGGATTTTCCTTATTAGCCTCGTAATCTGTTTCTATTGGATTGGGAGTATGCTTTTTATTTAATTCGTTTAATTCTTCGTGTTCCTTGTTTTCCATAATATTGATGTTTAGTTCTGTACAGCTATCCTTTACAAAAATGGTTCCGATTTATCGCTATCTTTATTGTTTACTTCATCATCAAAATCTTCAATATCATCTTCTTCTTCGAAAGGTTTAGTATCATCCTCATCTTTAATATAGTCGGCATCACTTGCTGCCAGTTGCTCATCATTTTTAGCATTACCATCCATTTCGAAAAACTCTTCATCTCCCTCTGGTGTCAGACTGTTTCCATCTTTAAACTTCTTAGGATCATTAGGTCCTTCATTTCTATTTTTCATAAATAAATACTTTATATTATACAGGTACTATTTTATTATACAACACTTTAAACTTTTATTTTAGCAATTTCACTTCATATAAATCCTTCCTTCTGTCCTTCATAATTTTAACAGTTCCATATTCATGCAGATCTCTTAATGCATATAAATCAACATCGGCAATTAACACCATTTCTGTATTGGGAGTAGCTTCTGCTTTTATGGCATTATTTGGAAAGGCAAAATCTGAGGGTGTAAATACAGCCGATTGGGAATATTGAATATCCATATTATTTACTCTTGGCAGATTTCCTACCGAGCCAGCTATAGCTACATAACATTCATTTTCTATTGCCCTGGCCTGTGCACAATACCTTACCCTCATATAACCGTTTTGCGTATCTGTCATATAAGGCACAAAGAGTATCTTCATTCCCTGATCTGCAAGTATTCTGCTTAATTCAGGGAATTCTACGTCATAACAGATTAACAAACCTACCTTGCCACAATCGGTATCAAACACCTTGACTTCGCTTCCTCCCTCTAATCCATAATACCGAAGCTCATTGGGGGTAATGTGAACCTTTTTATAAGCGTCTATTTTACCACTTCTATGGCATAAATAAGAAATATTAAACAGCTTGGTGCCTTCTACTATAGGCATACTTCCCGCAATAATATTTACGTTGTAGGAAACGGCGAAAGACAGTATCTTTTCCTTAATTTCCCTGGTATGTTCTGCCAATTTCTTCATCGCCTCACGCTCTGGCAGATCATTGTAGGGGCTCATTAATGGCGTATTAAAAAACTCTGGAAGTAAAATAAAATCCGCACCGTAATCACTTACCGCATCAACAAAGAATTCCACCTGATCGTAAAAAGCTTCCAAAGTAGAAAATGAACGCATTTGCCATTGTACCAATCCTAAACGAATAGTTTGTTTTGCCGGAGAAATTGAGCGCGCTTCAGCATCATAGTAGATATTATTCCATTCTAAAAGCGTAGCGTATTCCATTGATTCCTCATCATTTGGAAGGTAGTTCTTCAATATTTTCTTTACATGAAAATCATTAGAAAGCTGGAAAGTTAAAGTCGGATCGTAAATTTCCTTTTTCTTTACTTTTTCGATGTACTGTTTAGTACTCAGCTTATCAGCATATTTATGATAATTTGGAATTCTGCCACCGGCTACAATACTCTTAAGGTTCCATTCCTCGCACAATTCCTTTCGGGCATCGTAAAGCCTTCTTCCCAACCTCAATTCTCTGTGCTTCGGATGAACGAACACTTCTATTCCATATAGTACATCTCCTTCAATATCGTGTTTTGTAAATTTTCCCTCATCAATAATATTATAATATTTATCGTAAATATTGGTGTTTTTTGAGTTTAATATGATCGCTAATGCACAAGCCACCACGTGGCCGTCAAGTTCTACACACAACTGTCCTTCCGGAAAAATATCTATCAGGTCAATGATATTCTTACGGCTCCAGGTTTCCACTTCCTTGCAATCGTAAGCTTCCTGCATAGATTTTCTTAAGTCGTTATAATCTTTCTTAGTAAGTTGTCTTACCTTAATATCCATATCTGTTGTATTTGCATCTTCTTACAAATACAACAGAAGGCTTTTTGAAATGTTTTTATAGGCAGATTATGCTTTTTGAGATTAGCGGAGTTTCTGAATTACTTTCAGATAAGCATCTGCATATTTTTTCATTCCCATGTCCGATGGATGTATCCCATCAATGGTATCATCTATTCCCAAATTAATAGATTCTGCAGTGACAACGTATACATCTTTATCCTTTCCGGTAATATTCTCAGCCATAAACTTTCTAAAATTCCTGTTAACCCTTTCGTATTCCTGCTGTGAACTATTGTTCAGCAAGTCAATAGTAGCATCGGCATGTTCGGTAAAGATAATTGGAGTTTTGGGATGCTTGCTTCTTAAGGTTTTTAAAGCATATACTAAACGTTGATAAACCTCTTCATCTGTAAATGCTACCAGATTTGGTAAACAATCTATAATATAAACCGAGGCTTCTTCAGAAGCTATCAGGTCTACCAGTTCTTTTTCCAATCTTCCGTTGCCCGAAAAACCAAGGTTTACAACAGGTACATCTATCTGTCTTCACAGAAAGGCAGTCCAGGCCAGACCAGCTCTCGAAGCTGATGCTCCTTGTGCTATTGAGGTACCATAAACAATTACAGGTTTAGCTGTATTATGCAACGGCTTTAATGGAACATTTTTATTCAATCCTATCTTGAAATTAGCCACCGAATTATATAAAGGAAAGTACAAACGGTATTTATTAATCTTTGTTCCTTTCAATTCACTGAAGACAATAGTCATATCTTCTTTTTTGAAGGAGGTGTATTTTCCCTGCACCCATACCCAGCGTTTATCTGTAGTAAAAGCATATAAATCTATACCACTTACACCTATAGCTGTCATATTCTTTAACGACTCTTTTCCCTGATATGCATACTTCAATACTATACTGTCCGCAGTAGTATAAAAATCCAAATAAATGCCCGCTGAGTTTCGGGAAAGGCTCCACACCTCTTTCCTTACCAGGTTTTCATAGGATGCTGGTAATCTATCGAAGCGTTGCTGTAACTGATTACTCCAAAGCTGACCTTGCAGCTTAATAGATTTGTCCTGGCTGAGATCTATCCAGTTAAACCCTTCGAAATCCTGGGAAAAGGACGTCAGGAATGAACAAACTAAAAACAGACCCGATAATAATGTCTTTTTCATAATTGTTATTTAAATAAATAAAAACTGCCTGAAGACGCGTATCTATCAGGCAGTTTATACAAATAGAACTAATACATTTTATTTTATAACGTTCACTCTGGCAATTGTACGGAAGTACTTATGGTACATTTCCTTAGAAACCTCTACTGGATCTCCTTTTGTAGCGGTAGGATAAACTTCCTGTTTATTTACCCAGTTCCACTCCCAATCTTTGATGTATTTTTCAAATTCTGCCTGATCCCAAACTTCGTTGTTCTTTAACTTTTGCAGCGACTGATTAAAGAAAATTTGCCAGCGCTGTTTGTAATAATTCTCTACCAAGCCGCTCCATTGTCTGGCAGAGTAATCATTGATAGTTATTTCTTTATGTCCCCACATGGAAACTAAATCTTTAGCATTAAACTCGTACAACTTGCTTTCTTCTGCATTAGTAGCCCATTTCTTAGCATCTTCTATCCATATGCCCAGTAAGAAATCTTTTCTGGTAGCCAAAAGTCGGTCTAAATCCGAAAGGAGCTCCAGAAACTTTTTAGATTCCTTTTCATAAGTCTGTGCATCTCCTGCATGATAAGTATAAGCTAACTGACGCTGTAATGCTGTTGCGTAATTAGCCATAGCTTGCCTGGTTACGTCAACTATATCATACTGAAAACCATCGCTATTTTTTAATTTATCTGAAGATTTAATTAAATAGTCCCATGCTTTTACAAATTCACGATTATCGTAATACAAATCAGTCCATGTCCAGTAACTGGTTTGAGCAAACGTCGGTCTTCCGGTCAGTATAGACTCCGGAGCTCCCTGATCTTTATTGTTATCCTTATAAACGGTATTCAATAATACATTCCAGGCTTTTACGGCATTTTCATCCAAAACACCATATCTTCTGGCAATATACTTGTGGGTCCAGTTTTCCAAATCGACAGGTTGATTATTCCATACATGCTCCAACATGAGATGGTAAATAAAAGGGTTTTGCTCTATACCTTCCATGGTTAAACCAATACCACTGTAATTGCCTTTCATCGGATCCGACAAAACCCTTGCAGGTTCGCTTGCAATAGTCTGCGCTTTACCAAACAGACCTATGTTACCGCCAAAATTATGCAACATATTCCACACCCATTTTTTGCCGTAATAACCTTCGGTATTTTTCCACCTCGGCCGATTCTCAGTATATAAATCAAGGATTACCAATTTATCATCAGGAACAGGTTTCAGAAAAGCCTGCATTCTTTCCGGAGTCCAGAATTTTCTGCCATGGGCACTTACAAATAACCAGGCCTGCATAACCCAAACTGACTTTGGATCAACTTTCTTCATAGAGGAATATACCTTCTCGCTGATATCATATAGGTATTTAGGATCTGAGGATGGCGGATTAAGTTCGTTGAATATGTCTGATGAGTAATAATGGTCTGTACCGTATTCCCGGGTCTGCTCTTTAAGAAACTGTTCGCCAATTTTGGAAAACATCGGATCATTTGGATTAAGCATGTAAATATTGGGAAAATTACCCTGCCAATTTACGCTATCGACCTTTGCTTCCGGAAACTTCTTTACGAACGATTTAGGAACATGTCCTGTAAAAGCAGGTAAAACCGGAATCATTCCTAATTCTCTTTGTCTTACAAGGATCTTTTTCTGCAATTCTTTATGCGAATCAATCCAGGATTGTGGAAGCGGCCCACCCCAGGCATCCATATTATTCATGTAAAACCAGCCAAAGTAAGCAGGTCCTGTAAAGAACTCCTGTAAGTCCTTATCGGTAAATCCCATACTTTTATAAACCTTCTGCCAGATAGCTTCCTGTCCGGTTATAGCCAAAGGCATATTAATTCCGTTCAATGCCATCCAGTCAATTTCCTCTTCCCAGCGTTTCCAGTCCCACCAGGCCATTGAATAACTGAAAGTACAGTAATTTAAATAATACCTTAACTCATGCGGACTCGTTTTACTGATTTTCTCTTTAATAACCGGTAAAACTTTAGGCATATTGCGGTTACTGCCGTTCCACGTAATCTCGAAATTGCAATACTCTTTCAGGTAGTAATTTAAAGCAGAGGCTACAGCAACACCATTATTACCAGAAAGCACTATTTTTCCATTTCTCGATTCAATTTCAAAACGGTCATCCTCACCCGTTTTAGGAAGATATTTCACTTCAAATTTCTGATAATGCTGTGGGACAATACGCTGGATTAGTTTTTTAGATGCGGATACATTCAGTTGGGAAAAAGCATTTAAACAGACGCAAGTCGCAAGTAAAAGCGTCAATAAACAGGATCTCTTCATTATTTTTTTTTGCAATAAAAAAGCACCTTGAAAGTTTTTCAACTTCATTAATTATGAAAATAAATGATATTAAAAAGACTTAAAAGGCGCTTCTGATTTATATGTTAATGTATTTTATTATTTCTTTACCGGTGCCCAGCTCAAACTTCTAAAAGTTTGATTTTCTGCTGACTTCAATAGTAATTTTGAAGAGGCGCTAATATCCGAACCATGCCCGGCGTTGTCTGTAATCTCTATCAGTTTTCCATCTCCGCCT
>NZ_JBEBVH010000108.1:0-12486 GCF_040392825.1 Pseudopedobacter sp. | reverse complement strand
AATAAAGCACTGCCAACAAAAATAAAGCGCTAACTGTTTTTTATGCGCGAAAGATTGAGCGAAAGGCACAAGCGGGATTGATGAAGGCTTTTGGATACTTTTGGCCTCAAAAGTATCTAGGCCCGTCTGGCTAATGAAGACGGAAAGCCTTGTGTGCAAGGGAACAAGCTAGTAAATAAAGATTGTACATAACAAAGGAAGTGAAAACCTATCGGCATTTTATAAAGGAGGATAAACTAAATGTGTTTAAAACTTCCCTTCTTTTAAAGGTTTCAGGATATAATCAAGACCATTTATTTTAATTTCATAAATAGTGGCTAACTGTTGCCCTAATCTTCCGGCTGGCCAGCCCTTACTGTGCATCCATTCTAAATAGCTAACCGGCAGGTTACACAACAAATAATCTTTATATTTGCCAAAAGGCATTTTTACCTTTACCAGCTCGACTAATATTTTAGAATCCATGCTTCAAAATAAAGGATATTCTTCAATAAATCGGCACAAAACTTTACTATTTCTAAATATATGAAGAAGGATATTTACGGCGATTTCTTAAAAGATTATTATGCGAAAGGCGATACTATAGAAACCATCTGGCTTCATAACAACTACGCCGAGGCAGAAGAAATGCCTGCAGATATCTTCTTCAGAAAAGAGTTTGAATTAAGTGATTTAGAACTACTGGCTATCAGGTTAAGCAAAGGCAAAGTATTAGATATTGGTGCCGGCGCCGGTGCTATAAGTTTGGTATTGCAAAGAAGGGGTCTGGATGTTACTGCACTGGAATTATCAGCAGGTGCATGCGAAGTAATGAAAACGCGTGGTATAAAAAGAATCATCAATACAGATATTTTCACTTACGAAGGTGAAAAATACGATACATTATTATTGATGATGAATGGCATTGGTTTTTGTGAATATTTAGACAAGGTAGAAGTTTTTTTAGAGCATGCTAAGAAACTGCTTACTCCTAAAGGACAAATTTTGTTCGATTCTTCTAATGTTTCTTATCTCTATGAATCCAAACCTTATTGCGATTCCGGATATTTTGGAGAGATAGATTACCAATACGAGTATAAAGGCGAAAAAGGCGAATGGTTTACATGGGTTTATGTTGAACGCGAGCTTATGCAGGAAATGGCAGAAAGATTAGGCTACAATATGGAACTGCTGTTTGATGATGGCCATGATCAGTATCTGGCCCGGCTTTCTTTGAAATGAGATGTGAGACGCTGAATGTATAACTTATAATTTGCTAGAAAGTCCGAAGTCAGATGTCTGAGGACCAAAGTCTGGGCGCTAGTAAAACACTATCCAAACTCCTCTCTCCTTCAACCATGTGCACACACATCTTTATTGTATGTTCTTATTTTCACTTATAACAGCAATTGCTTTAAGGCTAGTCAAAAATAGAAAATTTTCTCACCTCGAGAGGTAATACCTGTTTACTTTGCATAATTGGCAGGCAAGTATTTTGTCAAAAATAACCTCTCCCTTCACCCTCTCCTTAAAAAGGCGAGGGATAGCTAGTCAGTAAATAGGAAAGCTTCCTTTCATAGCTGCTTTCTCGCCCTTTTAGGGAGAGATGCCCAAAGGGCAGAGAGGGTATAGATCTTTATCAATACGCAAATGGTAAGCTATCCAAGAGTTATTCGTCGAGACTTGAGATGTGAGATGCTGAATGTATAACTTATGATTTGCTAGAAAGTCCAAAGTCAGAGGTCTGAAGACCGAAGTCTGGGCGCTAGTAAAACACTATCCAAACCCCTCTCCTTCAACCATGTGCAAACACATCTTTATTGTATGTTCTTATTTTCACTTATAACAGCAATTGCTTTAAGGCTAGTCAAAAATAGAAAATTTTCTCACCTCGAGAGGTAATACCTGTTTACTTTGCATAATTGGCAGGCAAGTATTTTGTCAAAAATAACCTCTCCCTTCACCCTCTCCTTAAAAAGGCGAGGGATAGCTAGTCAGTAAATAGGAAAGCTTCCTTTCATAGCTGCTTTCTCGCCCTTTTAGGGAGAGATGCCCAAAGGGCAGAGAGGGTATAGATCTTTATCAATACGCAAATGGTAAGCTATCCAAGAGTTATTCGTCGAGACTTGAGATGTGAGACACTGAATGTATAACTTATGATTGCTGGAAAGTCCAAAGTCAGAGGTCTGAAGACCGAAGCCTTAACGCTAAATAAGGCACTGTCCAAACTCCCCTCTCCTTCGGAGAGGGGCCGGGGGTGAGGCTCTCTACTTCATCCCAATATTATACACCACTCCAAGCGTAAATACGGTATTACCAGCTTTCATATAGTCTCTCTGAATTAAACCGATATTCATACCATTGGTATACTGAATCTGAAAATTCCTGGAGAGTTCCATTCTGGTGAAGAAAAGCGGTTCTATCAAAATATTATCCTCCAGAGAACGGGGAGCGCCGTTTAATTTAAAATCGGTCATGGAAACATGGCTTAACCTTAGTACCGTTCCATAATTAAGCGGGTATTTTTCGCCAAACAATCTCAGGCTTTTTTGTTTCTTGGAGCTATAGTTCACCTGAACGAAAACCTTATTAAAGGTTACATCAATAAGTTCGTTTACCACAGGTCCGTCATAAGTTAAATCTTTATAAGTCTTCTCCGTATTCCCCCTTCCAAAGCCACCATAAACTTCAAAAACTCTTTTTTTATCAGCTCCGAAAACATCGAAATAACCAATACCTATTTCCCAAAGCTGCTGACTAACATCTTTCCTGCTTCCATTTGTACTCAAAGTAGAAGCATTGGCAAAACCTGCAACATGATCTGAAAACGAATAAGCGACATTTCCATTGATATTTCCACGAATATTAACATGCCCGCCCGCATGGAACTGCCCCTGTTCGGTAAACATAGGAACAACTGGTACATTAGGCATATAAACAGTAGAACAGCTGGAAAAAAATAACAAGGTTAGAAAGAAAAGTAATCGGGGCTTAAGCAATCTCATAAAGTTTTTTACGATAAAACATTAAAACGCAGAACAAGTGGTTTTAATATAGACAGAAGAAAATATGTGACTTTTAAAGTTTTGCCTGCCCCAAAAAAACAGGCAAAACTTTAGGGTTATCATTATTTCTTTTTAAATCTCATAATTACGCCCAAATTAGAAGACAAACTAAGTGTACTGTCTTTAATGGCGTAAGTTTCCACTTGTTCTAAAGCTTTTAAGAAGGTATGTTCTCCTGTACCTTCGCAGAACATCTTAGTGGTAGCAAATCCTTTTTTAAAAGATATTTTATTTTCTGCTTCTGCCTTAAGTTCTCCAGACAAAGAATTGCAGCTGGTATTCCCGCTCACTCTTGCTTTTTCTAAATCGAAACGTAACATCGGTTTTCTACGTGGATACAATCCATCAAAAGCAATTCTAGGACCTGTGATATAAAAAAGTTCCCATTCTCCCGAAAGCTTCGGATTAACCTTACTGCCATTGCTAAGCTCTTTCAGGTTTGAACAGGCAGATATCATTACTGCTAAAAAGGCATAACCCAGTAGAATAATTTTTCTCATGATATTCAATTTCAAACAAACAACAACTTTATCTGCGATTTGTTCGCAAAACAACAATAAAATTAATTCTCAAAATGGTATAAAAACACTACTTCACCTGTAAAAGCAGGCTTTTTCTGATCTTTAATTTCCAATTCTATCGCAATAGTAGCTTTAGTTACCCCTCTTAAATTCGCAATGCCTACTAACCTGGTTTTTAGTCTTACCTCACTGTTTACAGTAACTGCCTGCGCAAACCTTAAATTTTCTATTCCGTAATTAATTTCCATTTTAAGGTTTTTCACTTCCACAATTTGTTTCCATAGGTATGGAATTAAAGAAAGCGTTAAATAACCATGTGCTATAGTTGCTTTAAAAGGGCTATCCGTCTTTACCTTTTCCTCGTCGGTGTGAATCCATTGATGATCTAAGGTAGCATCAGCGAATAAATTGATTTGTTGTTGTGTTATTTTATGAAATTCAGAACATCCAAGTTCCTGATTTAGATATTGTGCAAACTCTTCGTAGTTACTAATTATTAGCATGATTTCCTGGTTTTAATTAAGCCGCCAAAGTTACAATCTATTTCTAAAATTGTGTATAGATAAAATGATATTGGCTTTGAAATATAAAAAATGATACTTTTGTAAAAAAGGAGCATCGATTTGTTAACGAAGAAGACTAAATATGCAGTTAAGGCTTTAATGGCCTTAGCCCGTAATGGCGACAACAAACCAATGTTAATAGCTGAAATTGCCAAACAGGAAGGTTTGCCAAAACGCTTTTTAGAAGCTATTTTATTAGATCTTAAAAGAGGACAAATTCTGGGAAGTCGTATGGGAGCCGGTGGAGGGTACTTTTTAGTAAAACCTGCATCCGAAATCATGGTTGTGAATATCATTCGCATTTTAGATGGTCCTATTGCTTTATTACCTTGCGTAAGTCTAAATTTCTATCAAAGATGTGAGGAGTGTATAGACGAGGTTACTTGTGGTATTAGAGAGATGATGGGCAGAGTTAGAGATGCCAGCATAGCCATTATGGGAAATACCAGTATTGCCGACCTTGTCGCCAAGGAGAAAGAACTGGGCCAGGGAGCTAAAGGTTAGCTTATTAATTAGCAGCGACTAGCACTCTTCAAATCATATTCTATGAAAATATTGATCGTTGAGGATGATCCTACTTTAAGCAAAAATATATGTGACGCCTTAACTGACGGCAATATACACACAGAGGCTGTATATAATGGCGTTTTGGCAGAAAAAATGCTACGAAAAAACCATTACGATTGTGTAGTCTTGGATGTTAATTTACCCGGAAAGACCGGCTTAGACATTTGTAAAGATTTCAGGAAACACAATAGCCACACTCCTATCCTTATGTTAACTGCTTTCGGCGAACTGGATGATAAGGTTGCCGGATTTAATGCCGGAGCTGATGATTATTTAACAAAACCTTTTTATATGCGAGAACTTAGTTTGAGAGTTAACTCGCTATTAAAAAGAAAAAACCATACACCTGATATTTCTGAAGACAGTTTATTAACCGTTAACGATATCATTATAGATACAAAAACAAAAAAAGTTAGCAGGCAGAATATAGAAATAAATTTAACACCCAGAGAATTTCAAATCTTATTGAGACTGGTAAAATCTAAAGGCGAGCTGGTTTCCAAAAACGATCTGATTAAAGAAATCTGGGGAAATTCTGTAGATATTAATACCAATACCATAGAAGTTTTCATTAATTTTTTACGAAAAAAAATAGACAAACCCTTTGGAACAGAGTCGATAAAAACCAAGGTAGGTTATGGCTATTATTTTGAATAATGAGCATCAGAAAAAAAATACTGGTTTACTTTTCTGCAATTACCATTCTGTTATTGGCTATATCCCTTGTGGTCATTTATATTTTATTTTCTGAATACCGCGAGGAAGATTTTCAGCAAAGACAAAAAGAAAAAATACACCTTACCTTAAAGTTTCTGGCAGAGATTAAGAAGATAGACCAGGATGTTGTAGCGTATCTGGATAGAAATTCTATTAATGAAATGCTCGACGAAAAATTACTGATTTTCGATCATAACAAGAAATTAGTTTATGCCAGCGTAGACAATACCAAAATACCTTACAGCCAGAGCTTTTTAAATCGCTTATCTGAAAAACAAAATTGGATAGAAACCAAAGATGGTTTGTATGATGTTATTGCCATCTATCTAAAAAAAGATGATATTGCCTATTATGGCATAAGCAAAGCTTTTGACGCTTATGGCTATACCAAGCTTAACTTCCTTAGAACTGTCCTTATTGTTACTTTCATCCTGGTGTCTTTAATTGTTATTCTGGTTTCATTTTATCTTTCCAGGAAAATAAGCCAACCGGTAAAAAATATCACCGACAAAATTATGGCTTTTGATTTTGACCAGGAATTTCAACCGCTGGTTGTTGAAGAAAGCCGAAACGAAGTCGGCATTTTAGCAAATCAGTTTAACTTACTGATACAGCGTCTGAAAGAGTCATTTGCTTTTCAGAAAAATGCGATAAGCCATATCTCCCATGAGCTTAAAACACCTATTTCTATTTTGGTCTCTAACTTCGAACGGATTGAAAACGAACAAGACCCTCTATTAAAACAAGCGCTGATTATCAATCAAAAAGAAAGTACCAAAAACCTTAGCGAGATTATTAACTTACTGCTGGAAATCTCAAAAACTGAGGCTAACAGAAATCTGAATTTAACAGAATTCCGAATTGATGAATTGATTTTTGATGCTTTGGATGAAATTAAGCTTATACATCCAAACTTTACGTTAAATGTAACATATGATGCTTTTGACGAGGAGGCTGAGCTCCTAATAAATGCCAATTATAAATTGATGAGACTTGTTTTCATCAATCTGTTTTTAAATGCAGTGTATTACAGTTCTGATGAAAGAGCCAAATTGCATATCAGCAACTCAAACGGAAAAGCTATTATAATTTTAGAAAATGCCGGAGAAATTATAGATGAGGGAGATCGACCTTTTCTGTTTCAACATTTCTTCCGGGGCAAAAATAGTAGCGGAAAAAGCGGTTTCGGTTTAGGCTTAGTCTTTGTCCATAAGATTCTAACGCTCCATCAGGGAAACATAAACTATTTAAGCACTACACTAAACACCAATAAATTCATCATCACGATACCTTTAAGCTAAGTTTTATCCATCTTAAGGAGTTTTTAAGGTTGTTTTAAGGTCCTTTGCCTAAGATTAAATTCTTAGAAATGCATCTTATAACCAGGCTTATCGCTTTGATATGTATATTTTCTTCCATACAAAGCTTTGCAACAGAATCTTTAAAAATCAACCTGCGGCAGGCAGACAGCATCTTTTTGGAGAAAAATTACCTGCTTTTAGCTTCTTCTATGAATATAGAAGCGCAAAAAGCATTAATTCTCCAATCGAAGTTATACCCCAACCCCACACTCTCTGTTAGTTTTGTAGCTTACGATCCTGAAAACAATAAAGCCTTACACATAGGTGCTACCGGGCAAAAGACTGCAGAAATAGAACAGTTATTTCTACTTGGCGGCAAAAGAAAAGCAGAAATAGAAATGGCCAAAACCAATACGGGTATCGCAGAAATTGAATTTCAAAAATTAGTGAGAGAAATAAAGTTCAAACTTTATTCCAACCTGTTCAGCATCGGGCAGCAAAAGAAACTTATCGGGATTTACGATAATCAACTGACTCTTTTAGACAAATTACTGGAATCTAATACGCTACAGGCTCAGAAAGGCAACCTGCCCGTTAAAGATCTGGTTAGACTTAAGGGCGCTTACCTGAAATTAAACAATAACCGGGCAGAACTTATTAAATCATATTTAGATACACAAAGTGAATTGCAAACTATTTTACGATCCACAAAAGAGATTGTCTTTGATTTCTCTGAAACTGACATCAGCAAATACATCAATTCTACCGGGTTGGGCATTTTAATAGATGAGATGCATAAAAACCATCCTGAGTTGCTTCTTCTGGAGAAAGACAAAGCTCTGGCAGAACAATACCTGAATTATCAGAAAAAACTGGCTATCCCAGACTTAAGTGTATCTGCAAATTACGATCAGCAAAGCTCGGCCTTCAGAAATGAAATCGGTGCCGGAATATCGCTAAATCTTCCACTCTGGAACAGGAACCAGGGGAACATTAAATACGGGGCTTTTAAGCTGAAAGCCAGTGAATATCAGTTTAAAGCTTTAGAAAATGAATTACAGAGTAAACTAAAAAACGCTTTCTCTTTTTACAGTCAAACGGTGAACGAATACCAGAAAGCAAAAAAACTTTACAACAACGATTTTGAAGACACACTGATAGGGATGAATGATAATTTCAAAAAAAGGAACGTGTCCATCATCGAATTCATAGACTTTTTTGAGTCTTATAATGATGCCCTTACAGAATTATCCAGAATAAAAACACAACTGGTAAACTGTGCAGAAGAACTTAATCTATTAACCGGAAAAGACATTTATTGAAAATGAATATTAAAAGCTATATCCAGGCATTTACTTTATTTATTGTATTGGCCTCATGCAATCCTAAACCTGTAGAAGAAATTAACAGCGCCTTTTCTCTAAGTGACGAAATGGCTCTCCAATTGGAATTTAAAGAAGCAAAATTGGAAGATGTTAAAAACGAAATCCGCCTTTTTGGAAAAATTGATGCCGACAATAATAAGATTGCCGAAGTAAATTCCATCGTTAGCGGTGTAGTAAAAAGTATTCATGTTGGCTTAGGCGACTACGTAAAACAAGGCCAAATACTGGCCGTTATCCAAAGCAGCGAAGTCGCTTCCTTTCAAAAGGAAAAACTAGATGCTATGAACGATATGGCAATTGCCGAAAAGAATCTGCAGGTAGCTAAAGATCTTTTTGAAGGAAAATTAAACTCTGAAAAAGATTTAATACTGGCAAAAAATGAACTGGCAAAAGCAAAGGCAGAGCTTTCCCGAATAAATGACATTCATAGCATTTATAAACTAAAAAGCGGGTCTACTTATAACATTCTGGCTCCTTTTAATGGTTTTATCATCAATAAAGATATTACCATTAATGACAATATTAAATCGGACAGGTCTGAACCTTTGTTCTTTATTGCAGATATTAAAGAAATATGGGCTATAGCCAATGTTAACGAATCTGACATCTCCAAGATAAAAACCGATTACGATGTCACCGTAAGTACACTGGCTTTTCCGGATCATCCATACGACGGGAAAATAGAAAAAATATACAGTGTAATTGATCCTGAAACCCGGGCAATGAAAATCAGGGTACGTATTCCAAACTTTGATTTTAAGCTAAAACCGGAAATGAACTGTACGGTAAATGTTCGCTATAAGGAAAATCATAAGATGGTAGCTATTCCTTCGGAAGCGGTCATATTTGATAAAAACAGGTATTGGGTGATGATTTACAAAGACAAATTTCATGTCGACACCAGAGAAGTTGAGGTTTACAGAAACTTAAATGGTATTTCTTACCTATCCAGTGGTGTTAGCGACGGAGAACAGGTAATTGCAAAAGGCGGATTAATGATTTATAATACCTTAAATGACTAAAGCATGAACAGTTTTATTAAAAAAATCATTGGCTTTTCGCTAAAAAACAGGTTTTTCACCTTCTTTTCCGTAACCATACTTACATTAATTGGAATTGCAAGCTATATAAAAATACCTATAGAAGCTTTTCCCGATGTAACCAATACCCAAATCACAATCGTTAGCGAGTGGAACGGAAGAAGCGCCGAAGAAGTGGAAAGATTTGTAACCACTCCTATAGAAATTGCTATGAACAGTGTTCAACGTAAAACCAATGTTCGTAGCATCACTATGTTTGGCCTCTCTGTTATTCACATCATTTTTGAAGACAATGTGGAAGATTTTTTTGCCCGGCAGCAGGTAAATAATCTTTTAATAAACGTTCAGCTACCTGATGGAGTAGATCCCGATGTTCAGCCACCTTACGGCCCTACCGGAGAAATTTTCCGATATACTTTAAAAAGTGATAAAAGAGATACGCGGGAATTATTGACTTTACAAAATTGGGTAATAGACCGGGAACTCAGGCGGGTACCTGGTGTTGCCGATATTGTAGCTTTTGGTGGCCAGGAAAAGATATACGAGATCTCTGTAAATCCGCTAAAACTTCAGCAATACCATTTAACACCGCTGGAATTATATGAAGCGGTCAACAAATCTAACCTGAATGTTGGCGGAGATGTGATAGAGAAAAACGGGCAGTCTTATGTAGTAAGAGGAATAGGGCTTATTGATAGCCAGAAAGATATAGAAAACACCATTGTTAATATTCACAACGGCAATCCTTTACTGGTAAAAGACGTGGCTGAAGTAAATATTGGCAGTGCTCCAAGAGTTGGACAAGTGGGTTTAAACAACAGTGACGATGTTGTCGAAGGCATTGTGGTAATGAGGAAAAATGAGAACCCGACAGAAGTTCTCAAAGCTGTAAAGGAAAAGATTACAGAACTAAACAACAGCATTCTCCCCTCGGATGTTAAAATGGCTACCTTTTACGATCGGGATAACCTGATGGCCTACTGTACTCATACCGTTTTATCCAATTTGTTAGAAGGGATTATTTTGGTGACAGCAATTGTATTTCTTTTTATGGCCGATTGGAGAACTACACTGGTTGTAGCTATTGTTATTCCTTTGTCACTGCTTTTTGCATTCATGATGTTGAAATTTAAGGGTTTAAGTGCCAACTTAATTTCCTTAGGTGCCGTAGACTTTGGTATTATTATAGATGGCGCGGTAGTTATGGTAGAAGGCATTTTTGTAGCTCTGGATCATAAAGCAAATAAAATAGGAATGCCCAAATTTAATAAGCTTTCTAAACTGGGGATTATTAAAAACACTGGCGGACAAATGGGAAAAGCAATCTTTTTCTCTAAATTGATTATCATCTCTGCCCTGCTTCCAATTTTCTCTTTTGAAAAAGTAGAAGGAAAAATGTTCTCTCCCCTGGCATGGACATTGGGTTTTGCACTTTTAGGTGCTTTAATTTTCACACTTACGCTTGTTCCTTTATTGTGTTCTATTTTATTGAAAAAAGACGTCAGGGAAAAAGAAACACGCTTTACCAAATTTATTAACAACATAGTTTCTAAAGCTTTCGACTGGGCATTTGCCCGGAAAAAATTGGCCATCCTCATTGCCGTAATCAGTTTTTTTGCAACCATCGCTTCTACCAAATGGCTGGGAACAGAATTTCTCCCTCAATTAAATGAAGGGGCACTGTGGGTAACGGCAGAAATGCCTATGAGTATCTCGCTTACCGAAAGTGTAGAAATGACCAGCAAACTCAGAAAAAAATTAAAAGAATTTCCGGAAGTACGCGATGTCCTATCCCAAACCGGCAGAAGCAACGACGGAACAGATCCCAACGGTTTTTATTTTGTACAATTTCAGGTAGATCTTGTTCCAAAGAAAGTTTGGCGCAAAGGCTTTGGCCTGGAAGAAATTATTGCAGAAATGGATGGCGAGCTTTCTAAATTTCAGGGAATTACTTATAACTACTCTCAACCGATTATAGATAATGTTGCCGAAGCAGCAGCCGGAGTAAAAGCTTCAAACGCTATTAAGATATACGGCGACGATCTGAATAAACTGGACGAATATGCTTCGCAGGTTTCAGATGTAATTAAGGATATTGAGGGGATTAAAGATGTAGGAATTTTGAAAAACCTGGGTCAGCCGGAAATGAGCGTACATTTAGATGAAGAAAAAATGGCCATCAATGGAATTACCAAAGCTGATGCGCAGGCTGTAATAGAAATGGCCATTGGCGGAAAAACCGCTACCCAGAAATATGAGGGAGACAGACGCTTCGATATCAGAATCAGATACGATAAAGAATTCCGTAAAAATGAGGACGATATTCTGATGCTGATGATTCCTACAATTACCGGTAATACCATTCCGCTAAAAGAAGTTGCCGAAATTAAGCATGTAACGGGTCCGGCTTTTATCTATAGAGATGACACCAAACGTTTCATTGGTGTAAAATTTTCTGTTCGTGGCAGAGATTTGGGAAGTACTTTATCTGAAGCGCAGAAACTGGTTAAAGAAAAAATAAAACTGCCTGATGGTTACAAAATACAATGGAAAGGTGAATTTGAAAATCAGGTTAGGGCCAGTAATCGTTTGGCTCAGGTAGCGCCACTGAGTATAGGCCTCATTTTTGTCCTGCTTTTTATAATGTTTGGCAATGCGAAAGATGCCGGCTATGTACTTATAAATGTTCCATTCGCTTTAATTGGGGGAATATTGGCTTTACATTTAAGCGGAATTAATTTCGGGATATCTGCAGGCGTTGGTTTTATTGCCCTTTCAGGTATTTGTATACAGAACGGAGTAATTCTCATTGCAGAGATACAAAGGCAGATAGCTAAAGCGGAAGATAATCTGATAGATATCATAAAAAAAGCGGTACATATAAGAACCCGACCGGTAATTATGACGGCTTTAATGGCAGCTATAGGCTTGGTTCCTGCTGCTATAAGTACGGGTATTGGTTCCGAAAGTCAAAAACCCCTTGCAATAGTAATTATCGGCGGATCTATTACTGCTACCATATTTACGTTGCTGGTTTTTCCTATTATTTATTATTTAGCAATGAAGAAAAGATACAATCGCCTAAATAGGAAAAAGGTATAGGCATATGAAAAGGACCTCTTCCTTCATCCTCTTCTTTTTAAGGTGAGAGAAAACTAGTGAATAAATGAGACGACTTCCTTAACAACTTTCTCTCCCTCGCAGGGAGAGATGCCCAAAGGGCAGAGAGGGTATTTATGATCACTTTTCCTTTACGCACAGGTCTTTCCGTCCTCAGTAGCCGGACAGACCTAGATACTTTTGAGGCCAAAAGTATCCAAAAGCCTTTTTCAATCCCGCTTGTGCCTT